>NZ_VPDM01000013.1:0-87866 GCF_013417645.1 Acinetobacter sp. YH12236 | reverse complement strand
TGTTCCATTTTAGAGATTTGTTTAAGATAAGATATAACTCATTGAGATGTGTCATAGTATTCGTCGTTAGAAAACAATTATTGTGACATTATTTCAATGAGTTATCTATTTTTGTCGTGTACAGAGAAAAAAGTGGAGAAAGCTTGGAATGACTATATGTCCTCTATGAGGGAGCAACTTATAGACAAGAGAGATTGAATAGTTCAGAAATTGAATTCACTAATCAATAGAAAGAGAAATAAAGAATCTACTAAGGATGAGTGGGGAAATAAGTGAGAAGATAATCACTTTCTTAAATGGGATAAAAAATAAGAATGGTTTTAAGTAATGTGAAGGGATTTAAGGCAGGAATCATTGTCTTGGCTATAGGATTTAGCGTTCAGGCAAATGCAGATGAAACAAAGGGATTATTATATTAAGGCTGCTATTGATCAGTCATTCAAGCCGCTCATGCAACAATATGATGTATTGGGAATGGCAGTCGGGGTGATTTATCAGGGAAAAAATCATGAATACTATTATGGCCTGCAATCTCATATCGACCATAAAGCTGTAAATCGGTAAACAATTTTTGAATTAGGTTCTGTAAGTAAAATCTTTACGGGCATTGCAGGGGGGCTATGCCAAGAGTCAGGGCAAGCTTTCTTTTAATGATCATCCAGCTAAATATTGGCCTGATTTAAAGAATTCAGAAATCAACAAAGTCAGTTTGCTGGAATTAGCGACTTATACGAGTGGAAACTTACCTTTGCAATTTCCGGATCAGGTTAAGACTGATCAGCAAGTTTTAGAGTATTTCCAAAATTGGCAGATCAAACATCCGGCTGGCCAATATCGGCAATATTCAAATCCCAGTATTGGCTTATTTGGTGAGTTAAGTGCAAGATCAATGAATGTTCCTTTTAGCGTATTGCTGGAACAGACGATCTTTCCAAAACTCAATTTAAAGAATACCTATATTAATGTTCCGAAAGCACAAAGGGTTCACTATGCTTTCGGCTATGATCAGAACAATCATCCGGTGCAGGTAAACCCGGGAGCTTTAGATGCCCAGGCTTATGGGGTGAAATCTACACTTCCCGATATGCTGAAATTATTAGATGCCAATCTGAATCTGAAAAAAAACAAGCCTGATATTAAACAAGCGCTTCTAGAAACTCATCATGGGTATTTTAAACTTGGGAAAATGACTCAAGCACTCGGCTGGGAGACTTTTTCATATCCGACGACACTCGATATTTTGCTGGTAAGTAATTCTGAAAAAGTCGTGATGCAAGCAAATCCAGTAGTCAAAAATACTGTTCAGGCAAAATCACAAGTCTTTCATAAAACCGGTTCAACCAATGGCTTTGGCACCTATGTGCTGTTTGTTCCGGAAGAAAATTTTGGACTGGTGATGATGATGAATAAAAAAATTCCCAATGCAGAGCGAATCAAGGCAGCCTATCAAGTCTTTCAGTCCATAAAAAACAGTTAAGTTTATTAAGCCTGAATAGAAGGAAATGTCTCATGATTTTTGAGCTAGGGTGTTTCCTTCTTTTGAAAAGAGGTTGAGTCTTAAACTCTAACTGAAGTAAAAGCCTCCTAATTTCGGAGGTTTTTATTTTGTATCGATAAGAGTGGTAGATTTTATTGGTTGAGGAAAATTCATTCTATAAATTTTAAAATGAAATTTAATAATATTAAAGTTCAAAATAGGGTAAGCTTATTTAATTAAGATTGAATCAGATTAGATAGGTTTCAGGGCATTCATGTTAGAACTTCGTCATTTAAAAACCTTAGTCGCGTTACGAGAACATGGCTCACTGGTTGCAGCAGCAGGAGATCTTTGTCTCACGCCTTCAGCTTTGTCCCATCAGCTTCGTGAATTGGATCAATGGTTCGGAGTCGAAATCGTCAATCGCCGTAGTCGCCCGGTCAGTTTTTCCAATGTCGGGCAGCGCTTACTGAAGCTGGCAGATGATATTTTGCCTCAAGTCCATGTTGCACAGAGTGATATCATTCGCATTGTGCATGGGCAGACAGGACGGATCATTTTTTCTTCCGAATGCCATAGCTGTTTCGACTGGTTGATGCCTTTACTGAATCAATATCGTATTCAATATCCAGATGTAGATTTGGATTTCGCTTCTGGCTTTGAGGCCAATCCGCATGAATTATTACAAACAGGGGAATTCGATCTGCTTATTACCGCTGATCCTATTGAACTGAAGGGTATAGAGTATTTCCCGATTTTTGAGTATGAGTCGCGTTTGGTGCTATCGAATACTCATCCTTTAGTGCGTTCCCAAAGTATTAGCGTCCAGGAATTGGCGGAAGAAACACTGATTACCTATCCAGTGGACAAGCACCGTCTGGACATCATGTCACACCTGTTTATTCCAGCGAATATTTTACCTAAACAAATTCGGACCACCGACTTGACTCAAATGCTGATTCAACTGGTTGCCAGTGGTCGGGGAATTGCAGCCTTGCCAGATTGGGTAGTGAATGAATATGAGCAAAAAGGCTGGGTGACTTCACGCCGTTTGAATTGTATAGCCCCGAATGGACTGCGCCGGACTTTATATGCAGGTTATCGAACTGAAGAAAAGCAGAAAGATTATTTCGAAGGATTTTTAAAGCAGCTTGACCGATTCTCTAAAAAGAGAACCACATATTATGATTAAGTGGTGATAAAGGTTTCCTCTCGACTCTTTAAAACTATTCTTTTTGATGACGCTTTCAGTCAATTAGATCAATAAATATACAATTCTAAAACAGGCTTATCTTAATTTTGGGTGAAAGATGGGAAGAGTAGGACTCAACTAGTAGATGAGATATTGAAGAGTTCTTAGGTATTTTAAAACCTATTCTGAAAGAAGAGGTGAGATCATGAATATTGTAAAGAATACCATTTGTCTTTGGTACGATCATGATGCTGAAGAAGCCGCACGATTTTATGCAGAAATTTTTCCAAATTCATCTGTAGGTGCCATCGTTCTTGCACCTGGAGATTATCCCTCTGGTAAAGCAGGTGATGTCATCACAGTAGACTTTACCGTACTGGGTATTCCATGTATTGGTTTAAACGGAGGACCTGTATTTCAGCATAATGAATCTTTCTCATTTCAAGTCGCCACAGAAGATCAGGAAGAAACTGACCGCTATTGGAATGCGATCGTCAATAATGGTGGTCAGGAAAGCGAATGCGGATGGTGTAAGGATAAATGGGGGGTATCTTGGCAAATCATCCCTAAAGCTTTGCTTGAAGCATCATACAGTTCAGACCGTGGTGTTGCTAAAAGAGCTTTTGATGCCATGATGACCATGAAGAAAATTGATGTCGCTGCAATTGAAGCTGCCATCCGAGGCTAAGGCATGGTCTCGATATCAGTGATTAATGCCATGTATTTAGTTTAAGCGTTTGGCCTTATTACTTATATAAAGTGAGAGGTCATTGATAATAATCAGAAGTTCATCCTTTAAGGTATAGCCAGTGAGTTGCTTATGGCGGCCGCTGGCTAAAATCTATTTAAGCCTTCACAATAAATAATTTTTCTTTTTTAAAATAAGTAGATGAAACTCGAAGATATCTCTGAAGGTGAAGATTCATATTTGAAATATTTGGCTTAATGTAAGATGATAAAATAGTAAGTGACTAAAATTTAAAATCTTATTTCATCTGCTAGAAGAACGAGAAAGACATGCCTCATTCCCATCATCATGAAAAACACTATATACAACGTTCTGGCTGGTTGCGTGCCGCAGTGCTTGGTGCCAATGATGGAATTATTTCCGTGACCAGTCTGGTTGTCGGGATGGCAGCCAGTGGTGCTTCGTCACAAACACTTTTGATTGCTTGTGTTGCTGGCCTGATTTCTGGTGCAGCCTCGATGGCAGCTGGGGAATATATCTCGGTCAAGTCGCAACAGGATATTGAAAAAAATGATCTCGCCATGGAAGAGCGGGAATTAAATCTGCATCCCGTACATGAATTAAGAGAGCTAAAAAATATTTATATCAAGCGAGGTTTAGAAGCTGATCTGGCCGAAGAAGTGGCAAAACAGCTTACTGCACATAATGCCTTGGATGCGCATGCGCGTGATGAAATTGGAATTCTGGAACAGACAGCTGCCCGGCCCTTTACGGCGGCATTTTCTTCAGCATCAGCATTTACGGTAGGTTCTTTATTTCCATTGGTATCCATTTTGGTTTTGCCTTCACATTTGCTAGATCAGGGCGTCATGCTGGTGGGAGTGCTTAGTCTGGGAATGATGGGAGCATTAGCCAGTTATGCGGGCGGTGGCAGTATGTGGAAAGGCGCACTGCGTGTCATGATTTGGGGCATCGTTGCCATGCTATTCAGTTTCTGGATTGGCTCTCTATTTAATGTTACTACCATGTAATTATTTAAAAAATATGGAATAAATTTTTATTAATCTAGATATATCCAAAATTTAATTGAAGTAGATAACTTGAAATTAAAATTTTCCAAATTTAATTGTATTAGACACATTTAGATGCTTAATTAGCTAACTCATTTAAAAAATTTAAATTTTAACTACAAGTTTTTCTTTAATTAAAAATACCTAATTTGATTATATGCTTCCTTGCACTAAAGCTGTGCCAAAAGGCGCAGTGAAGTGGCAATTTTAAAATCTGGATATGAATATTCTCAGGAAAATAAGAAAGAGCTTGGTTCTCAGTCACTATAATTTAGAAAAAATATAAAAGTACCTTTCGATAAATAATATAAATACAAATACTTATTTATAGAATTATTTTATTGGCACGCTTTGTGCTTAATAGAATTTGAGTCAAAGACGACTCTAAAGAAATTTGTAAGACGGCCAATGACGTCCGTTCTGATCGCATCTGGTGTGCAGCGATTCGCATAGCAGATAAGCCTATACGTTCAGTTCTGGAAGGAGATGGTGATGTCTTCAAATTTATATGAAAAGAAAGCAACAAAAATAAGTCTTTTGAATTTCAGCAGCGCAGCAATGAGAGCCTTCCATATGAGTTGGCTCGCGTTTTTTGTCTGCTTCTTTGCCTGGTTCGCCTGTGCACCGCTGATGCCTGTGATCGCAGGTGAATTCAGCTTAACCAAAGATCAAATCGCCAATATCAATATTGCAGCAGTCGCAATCACTATTCTGGTTCGACTGATTGTCGGTCCGCTATGTGACAAATATGGTCCACGGAAAACCTATACCGCCTTACTCGTACTCGGCAGTATCCCGGTCTTTGGTGTGGCCTCTGCGAATAGCTATGAATCCTTTCTGTTTTTCCGCTTACTGATTGGCGCCATTGGTGCCAGTTTCGTCATTACCCAATATCACACCAGCATCATGTTTGCGCCGAATGTGGTCGGTACAGCGAATGCGGCATCTGCAGGTTGGGGAAATGCCGGTGGTGGTGCAACTCAAGCCTTGATGCCCTTACTTCTAGCTGCGTTGGTGATGTTCGGTGTTGAACAGGCGATGGGCTGGAGAATTGCACTGATCGTTCCAGGCCTAATGATGGTGATCGTCGGTGCATTGTACTGGAAATTCACTCAGGACTGTCCACAAGGCAACTTTAAAGAACTGCGTGCAGCAGGAATCCAGGTAGGTAGCGAGAAAAAAGGTGGCATGGCAATTCTGATGCATGCTGCACGTAACTACCGTGTCTGGATTCTATTTGGCGCTTATGCGGCCTGTTTCGGTATCGAAATCTTCATTCATAACATCGTAGCCATGTACTACGTAGAAAACTTCAGCTTTGGTTTAAAAGAAGCAGGTATGACGGCCGGGATCTTCGGTCTGCTAGCACTATTTGCCCGTGCACTGGGTGGCATCGTTTCAGACAAAGTTGCCATCAAAAAAGGCCTGGACGGACGTACCAAAGTGCTGTTTGCCATGATCTTGATGGAAGGCTTATTCCTGATTTTATTCTCGCAAATGAACAGTGCCATGCTGGCCATCATCACAATGACTGTCTTCGCATTATTTACCCACATGGCATGTGGTGCAACGTATGCGCTGGTGCCATTTATTGACCGTGATGCCTTAGGTGGTGTGGCCGGCATTATCGGTGCAGGCGGTAACGTGGGTGCGGTCGCCGCAGGATTCTTACTTAAAGGCATGCTGGATATTCAAACCTGTCTGATGGCACTTGGCGGCCTGGTCGTGATTGCAGCAAGTTTTGTTCTGATGATTCGCTTCTCGGTTGAGCATAAGGCCAAAGAGCAAAAGCTATATGAAGAAGCTGTTCTTGAACGAAACAACCTGGCTTAAAACACAAGATACAAGATTTAGAAAATTTAGGAGAAGGAATATGAAACTGGTAATGATTGGCCATGGCATGGTAGGACACAAATTTATTGAATCTGTGCTTGAGCATGCGGGTGATGAGGTTGAAATCACTATTCTGGCAGAAGAGCCGCGTCTGGCTTATGACCGTGTACATTTAACTGAATATTTCACTGGAAAATCAGCCAAGGATTTAACCCTTTGCCGTAACGACTTTGCAGATGCGTATGGAATTGATCTGCGTTTGAGTACCAAAGCGACTGCAATCGATACTGTTAATAAAACAGTCACCACTAATCATGGCGATGTGATTGCTTATGACAAACTGGTTTTAGCTACCGGCTCCTATGCTTTTGTGCCGCCAATTCCTGGTAATGACCGTGAAAATTGCTTTGTTTACCGTACTATTGAAGATCTGGATGCCATTCGTGCAGCGAGCTTGAATGCCAAAAACGGTGTCGTGATTGGTGGTGGTTTGCTGGGGCTGGAAGCGGCAAAAGCGCTGCGTGACCTGAATCTGGAAACGCATGTGGTCGAATTCGCACCACGCTTAATGGCAGTACAGATTGATGATCTTGGCGGTAAAGTATTACGCAGCAAAATCGAAGATCTGGGCGTTAAAGTCCATACCCAAAAAGCCACCTCGTCTATTGAAGATGGTGTCAATGCCAAGCACGTGATGAAGTTTGGTGATGGTGCTGAGCTGGAAACCGACATCATTCTGTTCTCTGCAGGGATCCGTCCACGTGATGAGCTGGCACGTCAAAGCGGCCTGGCAATCGGTGAGCGCGGTGGTATCGTGATCAATGATTATTGCCAAACTTCCAATCCGGACATTTACGCAATTGGTGAATGTGCGCTGTGGAATAACAAGATTTTTGGTCTGGTTGCGCCCGGCTATGACATGGCACGTATTGCTGCGAAACATGTACTTCAAGAAGAATGTGCCTCATTTACTGGCGCAGACATGAGCACCAAGTTGAAACTGATGGGTGTGGATGTTGCATCAGTTGGCGATGCACATGCCATGACACCAGGTTCACTGAGCTACTTCTATGCAGATGAAGCAGCGCAGATCTACAAAAAAATCGTAGTTAATGCTGAAAAAACCAAACTGCTCGGTGCAGTGCTGGTCGGTTGTGCCAAAGAATATAACGACCTGCTGCAAATGATGCTAAATGGTCTGGAAATCCCGGAAAATCCGGAAAGCCTGATCATGCCGGGCTTTGATCAAGCGACTGCAAAAGCAGGCGGTAGCGGTGTAGACCTGCTCCCAGACAGCGCAACGATCTGTTCATGTAATAACGTATCTAAAGCGGATATCTGTTCAGCGATTGCCGATGGTTCAACTTCGCTTGGTGCACTGAAAAAATGCACCAAAGCAGCTACTGCATGTGGTGGTTGTGCACCTTTAGTCACTCAAGTATTGAAGTCTGAACTGCAACGCCAAGGCGTAACAGTAAATAACCATCTCTGCGAACACTTTGCTTATTCACGCCAGGAACTGTATCACCTGGTTCGTGTGAATGAAATCAAGACCTTTGATGACCTGATCCAGCAACATGGTCATGGTCTGGGCTGCGATATCTGTAAGCCAACAGTGGCAAACATCCTGGCATCTTGCTGGAACGACTTTGTCCTGAAACCAAGCCATGCCGGCCTGCAAGACAGTAACGACTACTACCTCGGTAACATTCAAAAAGATGGTACTTACTCTGTCGTTCCTCGTATGGCAGGTGGTGAAGTCACTCCAGATGGTCTGATCGTCATTGGTCAGATTGCTAAAGAATATGGTCTGTACACCAAATTGACTGGCGGCCAGCGTGTCGATATGTTTGGTGCGCAACTGCATCAATTACCAGAAATCTGGGAAAAACTGATCAATGCCGGTTTTGAATCAGGTCATGCCTACGGTAAATCGCTGCGTACCGTGAAATCTTGTGTCGGCAGCACCTGGTGCCGTTATGGTGTAGATGATTCTGTGGGCTTGGCGATCTATCTGGAAAACCGCTATAAGGGCTTACGTTCTCCACACAAACTGAAAATGGCGGTGTCTGGCTGTACCCGTGAATGTGCCGAAGCACAAAGCAAAGACGTTGGTGTGATTGCTACTGAAAAAGGCTGGAACCTGTATGTCTGCGGTAACGGCGGTATGAAACCACGCCACGCGGAACTGCTGGCATCAGATCTGGATACACAAACTTTAGTCCGCTATATCGACCGTTTCTTCATGTTCTATATCCAGACGGCTGATCGTCTGCAACGTACTTCAGTATGGCGCGACAACCTCGAAGGCGGCTTAGATTATCTGAAAGATGTCATCGTCAATGACTCACTGGGTCTGGCAACAGAACTCGAGCGTCGTATGGAGCATGTGGTGGGCACTTATCAGGATGAATGGCGTACTGCAGTTGAAGATCCAGAAGTCCGTAAACGTTTCAAAACCTTTATTAATGCCAAGGCTGAACAGCAAAACGATCCGCACGTTCAATTTACTGAAGTGCGCGGTCAGATCCGTCCAAAAACTGAAGCTGAACGCAATGCCAGCCGTATTCCGGTAGTTGAAGCCTGATTCAAAGAATAAAGGAGCAAGAATATGACAATGTTTAAAGATATGAATGAACTGAATTGGGTTGAAGTGTGTGCACTGGATGACATCACGCCTAATACTGGCGTTGCAGCTTTGGTGGAAGATCAGCAAATTGCGATCTTTCGTGTAGGTTCAGAAAAACGTGTTTATGCACTCAGTAACCAGGATCCATTTAGTAAAGCGTTTGTGATGTCACGCGGCATCATTGGTGATCTGCAAGGTGAACGTGTAGTCGCTTCACCAATTTACAAGCAGCATTTTAGTTTGGCGACTGGCCGCTGCCTGGAAGATAAAGATCAAAAACTGCTGGTTTTTCCAAACAAAATTGAAAATGGCAAGGTGTTCATTAGCCCAGTGCCACAAAAAACCTATATCACCAATAACGGTGTTTCACCGGAAAAAATGAAACTGGTACTGGTCGGTAATGGTCTGGCAGGCATGCGTTGTCTGGAAGATCTGCTGGATATGGCACCAGAACGTTATGAAATTACTGTGATTGGTGAAGAGCCTTGGGGCAACTACAACCGCATCATGCTGTCGCCAGTGCTTTCTGGCGAGAAAACCATTGATGACATCATGCTGCATCCACATGCCTGGTATGCCGACAAAGGTATCCGTCTGGTTGCTGGTGATCCAGCAGTACGTATTGATCGTCCGCGTAAGCAGGTGTATACCGAAAAAGGCGAAATGATCAGTTATGACCGTTTGATTCTGGCGACGGGTTCCAAGCCATTTGTTCCGCCAATTCCAGGTAGCGACTTAAAAGGTGTACTCAGCTTCCGCGACATCTATGATGTAAATACCATGCTGGACTACTGCAAAACCAAACAAAATGCGGTCGTCATCGGCGGTGGCTTACTGGGCCTGGAAGCTGCTTATGGCCTGAAACAGCAAGGCATGAATGTCACAGTATTGCATCTGATGGATCGCATCATGGACCGTCAGTTGGACAGTAAAGCCAGCCAGATGCTGAAAACTGCGATTGAACAGAAAGGTATCACCATCCTGACTGAAGCCAATACCGAATGCTTAATTGGTGAAGAAGGTCATGTGACCCAAGTGAAACTAAAAGATGGCACCGTGCTGGCTGCTGATTTGGTGGTCTTCGCAGTTGGTATTCGTCCAAATATCGCATTGGCGCAAAGTGCCGGTCTGCGTTGCAACCGTGGTGTGCTAGTGAATGACACCATGCAGACTTTTGACCCAAGTATTTATGCGATGGGTGAATGTATCGAGCACCGTGGTCAAACCTTTGGTCTGGTTGAACCACTTTGGGGCCAGGCGTTCATTTGTGCATCACATCTGGCCGAGCATGGCAGCCTGACCTTTAAATCGCCAACGGTTCCGACTCAGCTGAAAGTGAGTGGTTGTGATGTGTTCTCTGCAGGTGACTTCGAACCAAAAGATGATTTTGAAGATATCGTACTGAATGACGAGAAACGTCAGATCTATAAACGCATTATTATTCAAAAGGATAAAGTCATTGGTGCGGTGCTGTTTGGTGATACGGAAGACGGTGCCTGGTATGCCGAACTGATTGCAGATCAAACCCCAATTGCAACGATTCGTAACAAGCTGCTTTTTGGTCGGGATTTTGCATTAAAGAAAGCAGGGTAAAAAATCAATTTGTCATGGTGAAACCAAGATCCGCGGAAACGTCATCCGCAACTGTTTGAGCCAAGACAAAATATGAAAATGAATGTTTCTGCGACCTTTTTGATACATGCCGGATGAGGGCGAGTTTTGCGGATGACAATGGTTTTGCCTACTTTTCCCGAAAGAAAAGTAGGTCGAACCGAAGGTTGATCCAAATAAATGAGTTGCATTGAAAAGACACCGTTGTAATGAACCTTTTTTGAAAAGAATTAAATTGTGTTTCAACTCCTAAGGAGCATCCATGAACAGTATTCCCGTTGTGGAAATTGAAAGCTCCACAGAATTAAAAACTAAAACCACACAGACCACGTGCCCATATTGTGGCGTGGGTTGTGGTGTGACTGCACATGTAACGCCGACCATATCAGGTTCGAAAGTGACTGTTGAAGGTGATGCCAACCATCCTTCTAATTACGGTAAGCTGTGTATTAAAGGCAGTAATTTGGCCGATACCCTAGGACTTGAAACTCGTTTACTACATCCAATGCTGGGTCGTAAAGATCAGCGTGAAGTCACGAGTTGGGATACTGCAGTTTCGTCCATTGCCAATAAATTTCAGCAATGTATCGACCAGTATGGTCGTGACAGCATTGCCTTTTATGTCTCGGGTCAGCTGCTGACTGAAGACTATTATGTAGTGAACAAATTCGTCAAAGGCTATCTTGGTACTGCAAACATCGATACCAATTCACGTCTGTGTATGTCTTCAGCTGTTGCTGCACATAAACGAGCTTTTGGCGAAGATTTGGTTCCAGCCAGCTACGAAGATTTCGAACATACTGACATGGTGGTACTGGTCGGTTCCAATACCGCTTGGTGTCATCCAGTGCTGTATCAGCGCATTATGAAAGCCAAGGAACAGCGCGACCTGTTTGTGGTCGTGGTTGATCCGCGTTTTACCAGTACCTGTGAAGCAGCAGATCTACACCTACCAATTCTGCCAGGTCAGGATGTGGCGCTGTTTAATGGCTTATTGCAGTACCTCTGGAAAAATAGTCACGCAGACCAAGAATTTATTGCTCAACATACACAAGGCTTGGAGCAAGCCTTAGTACAAAGTGAAGCTGAGTCTCCGATTCAAGAAGTTGCTCAACGTACCGGTATTGCAGTCGAGAAACTGCAAACTTTTTATCAGAAATTCGCCGAAACTGAAAAAGTTATGACCCTGTTTTCAATGGGGGTCAATCAGTCTTCGCAAGGGGTGAATAAAGCCAACAGCATTACCAATTGTCATCTATTAACAGGCAAAATCGGCAAACTCGGTGCAGCGCCATTTTCCATGACCGGTCAGCCAAATGCGATGGGCGGGCGTGAAGTCGGTGGTCTAGCCAATATGCTGGCTGCACATCTGGATTTAGAAAATCCGGGACATCAGCAGCTGGTACAAAATTTCTGGCAAAGCCCGTATATTGCTAAACAAGCAGGACTGAAAGCAGTTGATTTATTCCAGGCCGTTGAAAGTGGCAAGATCAAGGCGATCTGGATTATGGCCACCAATCCGGTGGTCAGCTTACCAGATGCCGATCAGGTCAAACGTGCGCTAGAAAAATGCGAATTCGTGGTGGTATCCGATATTTGCCAAGATACAGATACGACCCAATATGCCGATGTCTTGCTACCTGCATTAGGCTGGGGAGAAAAAGACGGTACCGTGACCAATTCGGAACGTCGTATTTCACGTCAGCATGCATTTTTGGATGCACCGGGTGAAGCCAAAGCTGACTGGTGGGCGATCAGTCAGGTGGCTCAGAAGATGGGTTTCACAGGTTTTGATTTTAATAATAGCCATGACATTTTTCTGGAGCATGTCCGATTATCTGCCGAGCAAAACTCTGATTTAAGTCAGCGATCTGAAACGCCATATTTCCGTTATTTCAACTTGCAAGGCTTAAGTAATTTAACTGCACAAGAATATGACGAACTGGATCCAGTGCAGTGGCCAGTTTGGGATAAGCATCAAGATGCGAAATCTGTCACCCGGTTATTTGCTCAAGGTCAGTTCAGTCATGCGGATGGCAAAGCCAAGTTTATTGCTACCACAGCGATTGATCCGGTAAATCTGGTTTCCAGTGAATATCCTTTAATTTTAAATACCGGCCGAATCCGTGACCAGTGGCATACCATGAGCCGTACCGGTTTATCGGCGAATTTGAGTACGCACCGTGCCGAACCTTACTGTGAAATTCACCCGAATGATGCACTAAAATACGGGATTCAGGATGGTGAATTGGTTGAGGTGAAATCGCAGTGGGGCAATTGTGTCTTGCGTGCGACTATTAGTGACAATATCCGCCGTGGACAGGTCTTTGCACCCATTCACTGGAATGATCAGGTCGCATCCGATGCGCGTATTGGCAAACTGGTGAATCCGGTAGTGGATGCTATTTCGGGTGAGCCAGAATTCAAGCATACTCCGGTTATCATCCATCCATTTTATAGCCAGTGGCAAGGCGTATTTTATGTGCGTCAAGGCTTTGAAAAAATCGTACAGCCGTCGATTGAAGCCACCGTGTGGTGGACTAAAATCACTACCAGCAAGGCAGTACGTTATGAACTGGCAGACCGGAAGAAATTTAGCTACACCACTGAGCATTTAAAAGAATTATTGCCATTTCAGGATGAAAGTTTTGAATGGCTGAATCTTGAAGATCAGACCGCCCACATCAGTCATAGCGTGATACTTCAGGATGGTCATGTGATTGCCAGTCTATATATTGCACCGAAGGCCTTATTGCCGGACCGTGACTGGGTGGCAAGTCTGTTTAAACGTGAACGTTTAAGTGCTATGCACCGTAAAGCCTTACTTGCCGGACAACCAATGTCGATGGCAAATAATGAAGGTCCACTGGTCTGTAGCTGTTTTAAAGTCGGTAAAAACCGCATCATTGAAACCATTAAAACTAAAAATATTACGGATGAAAAACAGGTGACCGCATGTTTAAAAGCCGGAGGGAATTGTGGTTCGTGTTTACCTGAAATCCGTGGCCTGATTAAAACATGTCAATTGGAGACGGTAGAATGAAAAAAGGAGCCGAGAGAGAAAATAATAAAACAGCCTATCCGCGTACTGATCTGGTGATCCTGGCGGGTGGACAGGCAAGACGCATGAATGGCATCAACAAACTGTTGCAGAAATTCGATGACCAGATTCAGCTGATCAAGATTCACCAACAGCTGAAATCGAATGTTGCACAGGTCTGGATTAACAGCCATCGCGACTATTCCATTTACCAGAAACTTATTCCCAGTGTTCATTATTATCAAGATGATGAGCCGGGCTTTCAGGGGCCGTTAATGGGCATGAAAAGTGCCTGGTCGCATGTGCAGTCGGATTATGTACTGTTTGTCCCTTGTGACCTAACTTATATTCCTTCCAAAGTATTGCTCAAGTTACACCAGGCTCTAGCCAAAAATAGTCTGGCTCAAGTGGCCTATGTGGAAATTAACGGCAAGCCACTTTATCCATTTTGTCTGGTCAAACGCAGCAGTCTGGCAACCCTGAACTTACATCTTGAACAGGAACAGCGCAGTCTTAAACACTGTTTTGCTGATTTGCACGCACAAGTGGCACGTTTTAAAAATCGTGCGCTATTTTTTCACAGTATTAACTCGCTGGATGAACTGCAACAGTATCAACAGCTCAAATTTCTGCACTAAAAACTGAATATTTTGCTTTTGGCACAAAGTTGGAACACTTATTGCAAATCTAATTATTACAAGATTGGGCGATTTGAGTTTCGCGCACTGCATATGTGCAACAACCCACCCAATGCCTGAAGATGGATGTTCAACATGAATATGATGACACAGCTTAAAAATGATGCCTTGTTTGTCGATCAATTCGGTCGTGGCAAGCGCAAGCTAAGGATTTCAGTGACCGATCGCTGCAATTTTAAATGTGTTTATTGTATGCCTGAACATCCGGAATGGACGAAAAAACACGATCTGCTCAGTTTTGAAGAGCTGTATCAATTTTGCGATTTTATGGTGCGTCATGGCATTCAGTATATCCGCATTACCGGTGGTGAGCCTTTAATGCGTCAGGGCGTAGTGCATTTTGTTGAACAACTGCAAGCGCTGAAAAAGCTGGGACTACAACGCATTTCCATGACTACGAATGCGCATTACTTAAAACAATATGCACAGGCCTTAAAGCAGGCGGGACTGGATGACCTGAATATTAGTTTGGACAGTCTGGATGCTGATCAGTTTAAACAGCTGACCCAAAAGGATTTGGCACCTGTACTGGAAGGAATTCAGGCAGCACAAGCTGCAGGTTTACCGGTTAAGATCAATACCGTGCTGATGCAGGGTATCAATGATGATCAGATCCTGCCATTGGCGCGCTGGTCAGTTCAGCAAAATATTGTCCTGCGCTTTATCGAATTTATGCCACTTGATGGTGATCACAATTGGTCTACTGAGCATGTAGTCAGTGAACAATACATTTTAGAAACTTTGGCGACTGAATTTACGCTCACTCAAAAAACTAATAATTCTGCCCAATCAGCTTCGGAACCCGCACGCCAGTATCTGATTGATGGCCATCCGATTGGAATTATTTCAACCATTACCAATTCATTTTGTGGCAGCTGTGACCGCTTGCGATTGACTGCACAAGGTGAATTTTATAACTGCCTGTTTGCACCTCAAGGCTTGAATCTTAAAAAGGAAATCAAATCACTAAATTCATCTGTCGCTCTAAGTGAGTTGAATTTGTATGGTGCTTTATCCCGATATATCTGGAACAAAGAACAGGGCTTTCATGCCATAGAGCAGCGTTTAAAAAATCAAAGTATGAATCAAAACAGCCGCAAAATTAGTATGCACATGATAGGAGGCTAAGATGTCACAGATCAGAATCAGAATTGAAGCCTTCGGTGCGGTAGAGCGACAGTTACCGCAAGATCTCGAAATTATCTGCAAATCTCAAAGTACCGTATCTGAAGTTTTGAATCAGGTGGGACAAGATTATCCTGATGCATTTGGCATGATTGAACGCTGTGCCTGTGCCATTGGTGAAGACATCATTTCACGTCAGACACCTCTTAATGCTGACAGTACTTTGGTGCTGTTGTCACCTGTCGCAGGAGGCTGAAATGAGCGAATTCAAGCAATTTTCTAGGATTCAGGATACTGCTTTAGATCTGGAAAGTTTTGATCCGATCCAGTCTTTTCCTGAATGTGGTGGAGTTGGAGTATTTATTGGAACGGTACGCAATCACCATGAAGGTAAAGCAGTCAAGGCACTGAAATATACGGCCTATGCACCTGTTGCAGAAAAAATGATTCGCCAGATTGAACAGGAAATCCAGGCCAAATACGGCGTGTCCTATGTGCGGGTGATTCATCGAATTGGGGCATTAGATATTGGTGAAAAAGCCATTATTGCAATTGCTTATGCTGCACATCGACATGAGGCTTTTGCTGCTTGTGAGGAAGCAGTAGAGCGGGTCAAACATGAGGTGCCAGTCTGGAAAGAAGAGTTTTATATGGATGGCAGCAGTCAATATGTTGAGGGATGTTGTATCCGTAAAGATGTAGAAACTGCTCACATGCATCATCATCCAAAACATTCAGATGAGACGCATCAACATTGTCATCATGCCAAAGAGAATACACCATTCATCTATCAATGGCCGATATAAGTCAGAACAGACACACGTTTTAAGAAGAAATGAACTATAGGAACATGCAATGAAAAATGTCGGGATGAAAGCAGAAAGTTATCGGACTGCAGTAGCTACAGGGATTCTGCATGCACCGCCACATTGCATTGAATTATTACGGAATGGCAATACGGAAAAAGGTGATGCTCTAAAGACAGCTCGCATCGCCGGGATTTTAGGGGCTAAACGAACCGATGAACTGATTCCACTTTGTCATCCCTTACCAATTTATCGTGCAGATGTGGAATATGAACTGTTTGATGCACATGTCGAAATTATTGCCACAGTAGAGACTATTGGTCCAACTGGTGTGGAAATGGAAGCCTTGACTGCCGTTAGTCTGGCTGGATTGACCCTCTATGACATGCTTAAACCACATTGTGAACCGGAAGATCTATGTCTGGATCAATGTAAATTGCAAAAGAAAAAAGGCGGTAAATCGCATTTTACCCGTGTCTTAAAAGAAGCCTTGCCAGCATCCATCATTGTGCTTTCAGATACGGTCGCTGCCGGTAAAAAACCGGATACAGCAGGGCAAAATGTCCTGGAAATATTACAAGAAGCCAATTTTGAAAATATTGCCTATCAGGTAATCCCAGACGACCCTGAACAGTTATTGGCACTAGTTGAACAGCAAAAAAATGACTATCCATTGATCCTGACTGTAGGTGGAACAGGCTTAGGTCCTAAAGATCTAACAGTTGAAACTTTACAGCCTTTACTGAAACGGGAAATTCCTGGACTCATGGAAGCTTCACGCAGTTTCGGCCAGAAACGAACGCCGTATGCGGCTTTAAGTCGTGGCGTTGCGGGCTATATTGATAACAGTTTGGTAATGACTTTACCGGGCAGCCGACAAGGCGCCAAAGAATCTTTAATTGCCGTACTACCAGCGTTGGTACATTTATTTGATGTGCAAAAAAATATTCCACATCAAGGCGGTTATCAATAATGTCTGGATGCGGAGCAGACCATGGTCTGATTACAGTAGATCAGGCTTTAGAATTGATTTTGCAGCATACTCAAGTGTTAGCAACTGAACGACTGAAGTTGAATCAGGCCCTGAATCGTTATCTGGCAGAAGATATTTATTCTGGGATTAATTTACCGTTATTTTCGCAAAGTGCCGTAGATGGTTATGCACTGTGTACCCAAGCTGCAATTGAACCAGAAAGTGAGTTTCAGCTTATCGGTGAAATTCGGGCAGGGCAACAGGATGAGCTGCAACTTCAGGATGGTCAGGCAGTCAGGATTTTTACCGGCGCTAAAATTCCGCTTGGGACTACTACGGTCGCACGTCAGGAAATCGTTCAAGCAATTGATTTATCCAGAATCAAAATTACGGAACAGCTTAAAATTCATGCCGATATTCGGGATGTGGGCGAAGAAATTTCAGTCGGGCAATTATTGGCCAATAAAGGTCAGCAGCTGTCAGTCGGTGCAATTGCCTCTTTAAGCATGGCGGGGATCAATACTGTTAAGGTTTTTCAATATCCTAAAGTGGCTGTGGTCATTACAGGTGATGAAGTTGCTGAAAGTATCGAGGATTTTGCAGCGGGTAAAATTTTTGATGCCAACGGTCCCCTGATTGAAGCCTGGTTTCAGCAAGCTGGGCAGCAGGTTGAGATTTTTCATGTTGCAGATACTGAAGCGGCAGTATGGGATCTCATTCAAGAATTATCAGCAAGCCATGACCTGATTTTAACCACGGGCGGTGTATCTGTCGGAGATTATGATTTCATTCGGCCTGTAGCACTAAATTTAGGTTTCGACCAGATATTCTGGAAAGTAAAACAGAAGCCGGGCAAGCCGATGTTCTTTGCCCAGCTACAGCGCAATGATAGTTCACATTGTTATCTGCTGGGTTTGCCGGGCAATCCCGCAGCAGTGTATGTGGGCATGCAGATCTACACCGCAACTTTATTAAATGCCTTACAAGGACACAAATCTCAGCCGAACTGGTTTAATGCTGTACTCACCCATGATCTGAAAATGGATGCCAGAGAGCGCTTTTTAAGAATGTCTGCCAGCTTTGAGCAGTCGATTTTACGAGTTAAAAGTCTGTCCAAACAGCAATCACATATGCTGAGCAATCTCATGCAGGCCAATTGTCTGGTTCGAATTCCGGCAGGGAAAAGCTTGAAAGAAGGGGATCTTGTTCAAGGTTTATTTATTCACTGATGGGGTAGATGCACATGAAAAAATCTCTGTTTTTATCCATGTGCATTGCCATGATGTTTTCCTCAGTCCATGCAGGAACAGTGAAGGTTTACGCCGCAGCGAGTCTAAATAATGCTGTGACCGAAATTTCCAGGATTTACCAAGCCCAACATCCACAAACTAAGATTATTTCCGTATTTGGTGCATCTTCTGCTTTAGCCAAACAGATCGAAGCAGGAGCTAGTAGTGATCTATACTTTTCAGCTGATCAGGATTGGATGAATTATCTGGTACACAAGAAACTTATAAATTCCAGTTCAGTTCATCCCATCCTGTTAAATCAGTTAGTGGCGATCAGCCCGAAACATCTGAATATTCATTTTAAACCCCAGTCCAGTTTTAATTTTGCCCAGTCCTTTAAAGGTTATGTATGTACCGGGCAAATGGAGTCAGTGCCTGCCGGGAAATATACCAAGCAAAGTCTGACCAAACTGAATTGGTTAAATGGCTTAAAAGGACGAATTGTTGGAACGGATGATGTACGCTCGGCTTTGGCTTTTGTCGAACGAGGTGAATGTGAAGTTGGGATTGTCTATAAAACTGATGCCTTGATCAGCCGAAAAGTAAAAATCATCGGTACTTTCCCAGCAAATTCACATAGTCCGATTGTTTATCCTTTAGCTTTGACACGGCAAGGCGAGCAGAATAAAGAAGCAGTGCAATTTGAACAATTTATACAAAAAAGCGCGCAGGCCAAAGCTATCTTTCAAAAATATGGATTTAGGCTGAATCCCTAGATAATGACTGGAGAAATAACTGCAAGATGTTAAGTCCAGAAGAACTCAGTGCGCTCTACCTGTCTGCCAAGGTGGCCAGCTTTGCGACCTTATTCTGTTTACCTTTTGCAGTAGCATTGGCTTGGGTTTTAGCCCGACATGAATTTCGGCTCAAGTTTCTGGTTGAAGCATGTTTGCAATTGCCAATGGTATTACCGCCTGTGGTTTTAGGTTACTTACTTCTGGTGCTGTTTGGTAATCAGGGCATGATTGGCCAATATCTCAATATACTCGGACTGCAACTGGCATTTAACTGGAAAGGGGCGGTATTGGCCTCGATGATTGTGGCATTTCCGCTGATGGTGCAACCGATCCGTTTGTCATTTCAGCTTATGAACCAGCAACTCGAACATATCGCAGGTTCATTGGGCGCAGCACCGTGGAAAGTGTTTTGGAGTATCAATTTACCTCTGGCGATTCCCGGTATGCTGATTGGCAGCATCTTATGTTTTAGCCGCAGTCTGGGTGAGTTTGGTGCCACCATTACTTTTGTGGGAAATATTCCGGATGAAACCCGCACTATTCCCATCGCAATTTATTCCTTACTGCAACAACCGAATGGTGAAGAAATGGCGATGCGTCTGGTGGTTTTATCTATTTTTTTGGCATTTACTGCCTTAATTGCCAATTATCTTATTTTGCAAAACTATCAACGGAAATTAGGAGGCTGAAATGTTGAAGTGTGATTTTCAATATCAACAAGCCGATTTTGGGTTGAATATTAAACTGGAAATGTCGCAGCAACTATTAGGGATTGTCGGTGCATCTGGGAGTGGAAAAAGTACTTTACTCAAAAATATTGTCGGGCTATTAAAACCTGACCAAGGATATATTCAGTTTAATCAGCAGGATTTAACCAATATAGAAAAGAAAATTAATATTCCAATGCATCAGCGCAAGATTGCATTAGTTTTCCAGAATGCTTTGCTGTTTCCACATATGAATGTGCAGCAGAACCTATGTTATGCAGAAAAACTGATATCTAAAGCAGATCGAAAATTCCAGTTTGAAGACATCGTGGAATTATTAGAATTAAAGCCTCTAATTTATCGCAAAGCCCATCAGCTATCAGGTGGAGAAGCGCAGCGCGTTTCTATTGGTCGGGCATTATTGTCTTCACCAAATTTGTTGCTACTAGATGAACCTTTAACGGGACTGGATCAACAGTTAAAACAGCAGATTTTACCTTTTCTAAAACGGATCAAAGATGAGCTGAATTTACCGATGATTTATGTGACCCATCATTTAGAAGAGTTAGCTTACTTAGAAGCTGAAACTGTACTGCTCAAACAGGGAACATTAATCAGAAACTGATTAACTCTAGCTGATTGAGCCGGGCAGGTTTTGCATAGTAAAAACCTTGCAGATAATCACAATGATGTGATTTTAAACACTCAGCCTGTTCAGGATTCTCAATTCCTTCCGCAACGACTTCCAGATCCAGCTTATGCGCTAGGGTAATTATGGCTTCAATAATGGCCTCATCTCGTGGATTGCCAGGTAAATGCTGAACAAAGCTACGATCCAGTTTGATCTCATCGATCGGTAAGCTACGTAAATAACTTAAACTCGAATAACCAGTGCCAAAGTCATCTACCGACACTTTAATGCCCAAAGCCCGGACATTTTTTAAGATCTCAATGGACTTATCACCGCTGGCAATCAGCATGCTTTCAGTCACTTCGAGTTTTAGTAACTCATGCGGGAATTCAATTTCCGCTAATAATTGCTGGAGATCACTCAGGAATCCACTTCTTTTAAACTGTAAAGGAGATAGATTGACGGCAACCGAAATTTGAGTCTCATGCTGCATATTCCAGGCTTTAACTTCCTCACAAGCCTGTCTAAGTACCCATTCGCCAATTGAGACGATTTGCCCGGTTCTTTCTGCAAAAGGAATGAAATCGGCAGGAGAAATAAAGCCTTTTTCTGGATGTTGCCAGCGGATCAAAGCTTCCAGACATTTGACCTTGCCCGTTTCACTGTCCAGAATCGGCTGATAAAACAGTTTAAACTGCTGTTCGTGCAGAGCGACCATCAGTTCATGACGAAGCTGTACATAATCTACCTTCGGTAAAGGCTCTTTCGTGAAATTATACCAGTGCCAGGTATTACCCCCTTCGGCATTGGCATCACGCATGGCATCTTTGGCAGCATTGATAAACTGCTTAACACATTTGATGTCGGGATCGGCATCAGCGACACCAATACTGGCACTCAGGTGAATGTCATAACCATCTACGTGAAAAGGCTGAGATAATCCGGCGATGATTTCTTCGGCACGTACAGCGACTTGCTTGAGATCAGCCATTTGAGTTAATAAAATTGCAAACTCATCCCCTGAAAATCTGGAAATTACATCTTCCGGCTCCAGGTTTTGGCTCAGACGATTGCCCACTAGTTTTAAAATTTTATCGCCAATATCATGACCGAGGCTTTGATTCAAAGGTTCAAAATCATCCAGATCCAGATATAAAAGCACTAGATTTGCAGAACCACTCTGCGCTAGATGCAGTTTTTCCTGAACCACTTCTTCAAACAGCTTATTGTTGATAAAGCCGGTTAAATGGTCATGTGATTCCTGATAAGCGATTAGTTCTTGCTGGGCAACATGCTGACTCACATCCTGTTGAATGGCAATGAAATGAGTGCACTTATGATTTTCATCAAAGACTGGACCTAGGTTTAGCTTGTTCCAGAACCAGTGTCCATCCTTACGATAATTTTTCAGGACAATCTTGATTTCAGATTTATTCTGAATGGCTTCGCTGATTTGCTGGACGCTTTCCGCGGAAGTATCAGGTCCCTGCAAGATGCGGCAATTTTTTCCTTTGAGTTCTTCCAGGCTATAACCGGTAATCTGCTCAAAGGCCGGATTAACATATTCAATAGGTTGGTCATTTTCTGCCGAAGTTAAAATAATGCCATGCGGATTTGCATCGACACTACGTTTCATTAAGCGCAGCATTTCATTGTTTTGATAGCGTTCAGTTATATCGCGTGCCACGCTAAAAATACCGACAATTTCACCATTCACTTTAATTGGCAAAAAAGTTAAATCGAGCCAGTATTTCTGTCCTGCCGAGTTATGTGCCTGAACTTCAAGGTGTCCAGTCAGACCATGCTTGGCCTGCTCAAAGGCTTCTAAGGCAAGAGGGCGATGTTCAGGTTCAATAAAATGGTCAATTTTAGTTCCGATATGCGATTTAACACCAACTTCGTTAAAAAATTTGGTGGCCAGGTTGGCATCTACAATATTGCCGTCCAGATTATGCTCAAAAATTGCATCGGGATGAAAAGAGAAAAATGACTGATATTTATCTTTGAGATGATTTCGTTTTTTGCGTTCTTCATACAACTCAAAGGTTAAGGCGATCAGCGAAGCCGCATATTGCAGAAGGTCAATTTCATTTGGAGTAGGGGGCTTAATCGAACGATAATAAGTACCAAAAGAGCCAAAAAGTTTGCCACTCCCATTGGCAATTGGTACGGACCAGCAAGCTCTTAAACCATTTTGTTTAACCAGATCTTTATATGCGACCCAGTTCGGATCATTGAGTAAATTCTCACAGACCACTAAACGACGATGATATGCAGCTGCACCACACGCGCCTACATTCGGGCCGATTTTTAGATCTTTTAAAGCGTCTATATATTCTCTGGAAAAATAGGATGGTTCTTTTATTAAGTTAAGCGTTTGTTCCTGTTCCGAATACAACATGAAAGATACCAGTGCATCCGGGATTTTATCCCCTAACCATGCGGTAATCGCATCTATGATATCCTCTAAGGCAGCAGCTTGACCAATCAGATTAAAAATCTCTTGGCTGGTGCCTCCATTATAAAAAGAAGTCATATTGTATCCTTAAGTATAAACCTCTATATAAACCTAGAAGTATTAGAGAAATTATACTGTTTTTTTGAATAAAAGATCTAAACCCCATAACACAATAACAAAATAATATATTTAAATTATCTACTTAATAACTGTATAAAAATATTATTACTAGGTACTTTTTTCACCTGTCACCACACGATTTCTCCCTAAATGTTTGGCTTGATATAAATTCGTATCTGCTTGTTTTAAAACTTCTTTGATATCAGACGAAGTTAAAGGCCAGTGTGCAATACCGAGTGAAGCAGTGACTATTCCTACTTCAAGTAAATAAGTCGATGCCAGTTTATGTCTTAATCTTTCAGCGATTTTAGTTGCATGTGAAATCTCTTTGACTGGCGCAAGAATAATAAATTCTTCACCACCAACGCGACAGCAAATATCCTGTTCACGAAAACTTTCCCGAATAAATCCGGCAACTTTGGTTAATACCACATCACCCATATCATGCCCATGACGATCATTAATTTTCTTGAAATAGTCAATATCCAAAACCACCACAGCAAAATAAGTTTTATTGCTAATTAAATCATTTAAAAATAGTTCAAAGCCACGACGATTATAAAAGCCGGTTAAAGGATCGGTTAAAGTATCCTGTTTAAGTTCTTCAATCTCCTGATTAAAAACGTTTACACTAGATAATAGGGATCTCTTGAATTTAAAAACTTCAAAATACCAAGGCGTAATATGATTAATCTTTTCAGTGATACCTGGATCATTCAAATGACTTGCCATTTTGGCAAGATCATTTAATGGAGAGGTAATAGATTTTGAAATACGCCAGATGATTAAAAAGATAATAATATAGATAACAAAAATTGTGCCAATTACTTTGTAGGCAAGAAGACGGGCTTGGGCGAATAAATCTTCTGTAGGCTGCTGAAACACCACGGTCCAGTTAGTCGTAGGAATTTTTGCAAAACTTGCTAGTTCGCTAACTCCCATATCGTTGTTTAATTTTATTTTACCTGAGCTATGAGACTCCATATAAGCTAAACCGGTATTGTGTTGGAATGTTTTTCCAATTCTCTCTCTTTCTGGATGATAAATAATTTTATGTTCTTTATCAAAAACATATAAGTAGCTATTTTTATAACCATAATTTTCGCTTAAAAGTGTCTTTAATAAGGATTCTTCATGTAAATAGATAAACCCTGCAATAAAGCCTTGGTATTTATTATTCTGATCAAAGATGGGAAAACTAACCAGGACGACCAGATTACCTTTTAATGAATAATAGGGTGAGGAAATATAAGGCTTCTTTGATTCGAGTGATTTGCTAAAGCCCAAAGACCGGATAATCGCAACTTTATCTAATTTCAAGATTTCAGGCGCATATTCGATGACATGACCATCTGCATCGCTGATCAAAACACTGCTAAAAGAATTAGATTGTTGAATCAATCTGTTTAATTCAGTTTTTAATAACTGCTCATTATGAAAGCCATTCTTAATAATATTGGCACTGAGGCTTAAATCATTAAATATATTTTTAAAATATAAATCAGAAATAGAAGCAACTTTAGCTGCATACTCATAATTAGTTGCAAGAGAATTATTAATCAGTTGCTGTCGGTGAATTACATTGCTCACAATCAATGTAATTGAAAAAAGAATCACCAGACTCACAAGTAAAAGGATTAAAATCAATTTACGTAAATTAAGTTTGAGTGAAATGAGCAGCTTTTGAACACTCATAACTTAATCCCCTGAATCTTTCAGAAATACAAAATGTATACAATATATTTCAATAATTATATTATGTGATGTGGTTCTCTATTTTAGATGAATAATATTCAGTTTGTAAGCATTTTTGAAGCTTAATCTGTTGCTTATTTTGTAAGCAGAAATGGTTTGGTCCATTTGTTCAATATATTTAAAAGATATGGAAAAAGACTGAGATCAAAAAAAGTGATTAAATGCTGATTTAGTAAAAATTATATTTTTATAATATAAGAAATTTTTATTTAAAAGCCAAATTCCCTATCTAAGCTAATATAATTAAATAGATAATAAATAAAGATTTATTGATTAAAAAATAATTTCTTAAAAGGTAAATATTTATTTTTCAAAGCCTTCACTATAGGGTGGAAGGTGAGATAAATAAGTGCTCAAAAGGATATGACTTAAATTTGAGCACTTATTTGTTCTAGAAAAAGCTAATTTTCTGATTTTAAAGTTATTTTCTCAATGAGAAAAGTTAATTACTCTAAAGTACTTCTTAACATCCAGGCTGTTTTTTCATGCACATCAAGACGTTGCGTGATTAAATCTGCAGTCGGTTGATCGTTGACTTCATCAACAACTTCAAAAAGATTGCGTGCGGTACGAGCTACCGTTTCATGAGCATTTACCAATAAACGCAACATTTCTTGGGCATCTGGTACACCTTCTACTTCTTTAATAGCAGTCAGCTTAACAAATTGCTGGTAAGTGCCGGGTGCGGCAAAGCCTAAGGCCCGGATACGTTCTGCAATCAGATCAAGAGCATTCCACTGTTCGGTATATTGGGTCATAAACATGCTGTGCAGACTATTGAACTGTGGTCCGGTGACATTCCAGTGAAAGTTGTGGGTCATTAAATAGAGGGTATAGCTGTCTGCCAATAATTTAGATAGACCTTCGACGATTTTGGCACGGTCTTCGTAAGAAATACCAATATCAATTTTCATAGCTTTAGCATTTTTTTCTGAAGAGCCCATGTTTTACTCCTTAACAATTTTGTAGAGAGATATCTTTTAAAATAGAAGTTTGCCAGTCATGGCTGAAAAGATAGGAAATCTTGGCAGCATGACCTTTTATATGAAATAGATTTTTGCCACTATTTATATGTGGAAATAATTTTAAGTACTTCTGAGTTATATAGTTTATAGGACGGGCAAAGATATAAGTTTAGGCGTTCTGTATAGCCTGGTGACAGGATTGTAACTGTATAAAGAAATTAATTTTGCCTTATAAAACTCAAATGTCTGGATCAGCTTTTTAAAAACTTGTTTTCATTTTTAGATGATTAAGCCTTTATTTCATGATTTTATCTTTTAGTAAAAACTATCAGCTTTAAATTTTTCAAACTTTGTGATCGTTACTCGGTAAAAAAAACTGTGTAGTTAAGAAAAATAACAGAACTGTGCCTTTATTAAACAAGCCACTACAAAGACTCAGCAATGTATTCGTCAAATCTCGTTATGTTAGGGATACAGACGAAATCAATAAAAAGATTTTCATACTCAGCAACAGCTCACCGCATGCAGATAAAAGTGGAACTTTATTTTTCTGTAAAAACGCCAAGATGTTGAATAAAACTCAAGCGAATTTGAGATAGGCAAAAAAAGACTTCACTAAACTCAAGATCAGCAAGGAAAATGTCATGAAAATTAAGGCGAATAGTCCAGCCACAGGTAAAAATGGTTTAGATAAGCAAAATACCAATAAAAAAAGTGAGCAGCTTGATGCATACCGTAGCGACTCAACCGAACAGACACTGACTACCAACCAAGGTGTCAAGATTTCGGATAACCAGAACAGTCTAAAAGCGGGCGTTCGTGGTGCGACTTTAATGGAGGATTTTATTCTCCGTGAAAAGATTACCCATTTTGATCATGAGCGTATTCCAGAGCGAATTGTGCATGCACGTGGTGTTGGGGCACATGGTTTTTTTGAAGCTTATCCAGGCAATGAAAAATGGACTAAAGCCGGGTTTCTAACCAATACCGGTGCCCAGACTCCTGTCTTTGTTCGATTCTCTACAGTACAAGGTCCTCGCGGTTCAGCAGATACGGTACGTGATATTCGTGGTTTTGCGACCAAGTTCTATACGGATGAAGGTAACTTTGACCTGGTAGCCAACGATGCACCAGTGTTCTTTATTCAGGATGGCATCAAGTTCCCTGATTTTGTCCATGCGCTGAAACCTGAACCACAAACCGAGATTCCATCAGGTGCGTCAGCACATGATACTTTCTGGGACTTTGTCTCTCTTGTACCTGAATCTGCACATGCGGTGATGTGGGCAATGTCGGATCGTGCTATTCCACGTAATTTACGATCTATTCAAGGTTTTGGTGTACATACTTTCCGTTTGATCAATGCCGAAAATAAAGCTGTCTTTGTGAAGTTCCACTGGACGCCTAAACAAGGTTTGACACAGCTGGTATGGGATGAAGCGCAAAAACTGGCAGGTAAGGATCCGGATTTCCATCGTCGTGACCTGTATGAAGCGATTGCTTCCGGTAATTACCCGGAATGGGAATTAGGCGTACAGATCGTTCCTGAAGAAGATGAGATGAAATTTGATTTTGACTTGCTGGATGCAACCAAAATCATTCCGGAAGAACTGGTTCCAGTGACTCCAATTGGCCGTATGGTGTTGAACCGTAATGTTGATTATTTCTTTGGCGAAACTGAGCAGGTCGCTTTCTGCCCAGGTCATGTCGTACCAGGCATTGACTTTACCAATGACCCACTACTACAGGCCCGACTGTTCTCTTATACTGATACTCAGCTGAGCCGCCTAGGTGGTCCAAACTTCCATCAGATTCCAATCAATAAGCCGGTGTGCCCATTCCATAACAATCAGCGTGATGGTCTGCATCAACGTCTTATTCACACCGGACAGGCCAACTACGAACCAAACTCGATTGATGACAACTGGCCGGCTGAAGCACCAGGTGCGACTCAGGCAGGTGGTTTCGAAAGCTATCAGGAGCGTATTGACGGTCATAAAATCCGCCAGCGTAGTGAGTCTTTTAATGATCACTTCACTCATGCCCGTTTATTCTATCAAAGTCAGGCACCGCATGAGCAGAAGCATATTATTGATGCCTATGTATTCGAACTGAGTAAAGTACAGCGCCAAAATATCCGTGAACGTGAAGTTCTCGAAGTGTTGTGCAATATCGACTTGACGCTGGCTCAACAGGTTGCGGACCAGTTAGGAATTGAAATCCCAGCTGAGAAAAAAGCTGCCAAACTGCCTGATGTTCTGATTTCTAAGCGTCTGTCTTTTGAAGCGTTTAAACCTGCCGATATTAAGGCACGTAAAATCGCGATTCTGGCACATGACAAAGCCAATGAAGCCAGTATCAAAGCTGTACAGGCTTGGGCTGAATCAGAGAGTGCTGTGGCTGATGTGTTAACACCTCGTCCAGGACCAGTTCTGAGCCAGCAAGGTACAGTGATCCCATCTGATGGCATGCAGAAAGCTGAACCGTCAATTGCCTATGATGCTGTAGTTATTGTCGATGGCGATAACTATGACATGGTGCTGAAAGATGGTATCGCGACTCACTATCTGCTTGAGGCTTATAAGCATCTGAAACCGATTGTCTTCCTGGGAGATAAAGGTCAGCTGATTGAAGATCTAAAACTGATCAGTGATGAAGGTACTTTAGCAAATTCTCAATTCGATACTGTGCAAGATAGCTTCAAGACCTTGATCATGAATCACCGGGTTTGGGCGCGTGAATTGATCTCAGAAACTATTCCTGCATAAATACCATGAGAATAGAAGCTTCGGCTTCTATTCTCTATTTCAAGGAATAAAACTTTTATGGCGAGACCAGATCCTAAAAAATTACTGGCACAGATGCAAAATGCGCAATGGAGCAGGGAGCAGGATATTTATCTGATCGAACATAACCACCTACCTATGAGTCAACTCAGAGAAGAGTTGCCTTTTAGTGAAGAAGAAATTATGGCACGCCGTAAGGTACTAGGACTGATGACCCGTTTAAAACAGATGAAAAGGCTTTTTCCTTAACTGGCTTTCATCAAATGACCACAATATCGATATTTTTGAGGAAGCACTTTTATGGACCTCAGTTCAATATTAGAAAGATTTAAAAATTCATCATTAGAACCTAAAGAAAATATTCAAACGACTTTGAAGGAACTGGTGCAACTTTCGGATCAGGTTCCTTTTCCTGCATCAGGGGAAACTTTAAAACGCTGGCAAATTTTAAGCCAGATCTCGGCAACCAATTTAAGCCTGGGAAAAATATTTGAGTCGCATCTGGATGCACTCGCAATTCTGCATGAATTAAATATTCCGGCAAATCCTCATCAGCTCTGGGCAGTCTGGGCAGCAGAAGGAGGGCCTCAACCATTGCAGCTGGATGAAGGCAAGCTGACTGGCATCAAAACCTGGTGTTCCGCTTCGAGCTGGGTAGAGTCAGGTTTACTGACATATCGGGATGAACAAAATCGCTCTCAATTGCTAATTGTAGATATGCAGCAGCCTGGTATTCAGCATGACCATACTGTCTGGCAAGCTTTGGGAATGCAGCATACGTCCACGGCTCAACTGGAATTTAATCAGGTCCCTGTCAAAAAAGTCGCTGATCCACATGCTTATCTGGATAGGGTGGGATTCTGGCATGGAGCAGCAGGCGTTGCCGCTTGCTGGTATGGTGCGACAGTAGCTCTTGCTGAATATCTGCAGCAGGAACAGTTAAGAAAACCACATATGTATAAAGCCATGTATCTGGGTGAAATCAGCCGTGATCTTTTAGCTACTCAGGCTTTGTTCTATCGGGTTGCAGAATTGATTGACCAGCAACCTAAATTTCCTCATCAACTTCAGATTCAGGCTTTGCGTGCGCAGGTTGAAGCCACTGCATTAAATGTACTGAACCAGGTCGGAAAAGCACTTGGCGCATCGCCTTATTGTACCAATTCTTATTTTGCCCAGCTCGCAGCAGATCTGCCGGTATTTATCCGTCAAAGCCATGCTGCTTTTGATCTTGAGCGTATTGGAGAACTAAGCGCACAGGAGGAAGAACTATGGGCACTTTAAAACATGAGATTGTCGAAGATCGTGTGATCCATGGGGAGGGGACACGGGTGGAAGAATGGCGTAACTGCGAAATACTGCAACAGATACCAGAATTTAATATTTCCAATGTAATTCCTGCAGATGCCAGAGTCTGTATTGTGGCACCGCATCCGGATGATGAAATTCTGGGATGTGGCGGACTGATGCAACGTCTGGATAAACTCGGCTATAAGATTGTACTGTTTGCAGTGACTAATGGTACGGCCAGTCATCCCGGTTCGAGTCTGTATACGCCAGAAGAACTGAACCAGATTCGTCCAGCAGAAACTCGCCAAGCTCTCGAAGAATTGTCCTTAGAACAGCCAGTTCTTCGGATTGCTTTGGATATTCAGGATGGAAAAGTGGCTGAGCAGCGAGACTTGCTCAAACAGCAATTGTATTCATATTTACAGCCTAATGATGTATTGGTCACGACTTTTGTTCATGATGGACATCCAGATCATGAAATAACTGGGCAGGTCGTCCAGCAACTCGCCACTGAGCTACAGTTACCATATATTCAAGTTTTAATCTGGGCGTGGCACTGGGCCACACCAGGAGATACCCGAATTCCTTGGACGGTTGCGCACAAACTCAGGCTGACAGATGAAGAATTAAAATGTAAAGCCCGAGCTGCACGATGTTTCAAAAGTCAGATTGAGAATGATCCGACGACAGAACAGGCACCGATTGTCCCTGAGCATGCATTAGAGCGTGTTTTACAGCCATGGGAGGTTTATCTGTATGAACAGTAAATCAACTTATGATCATGCCTATTTTGATGCTTTATATGCGTTGAATCAGGGAGATCCATGGCATTATGAACAGCGCTGGTATGAACAGCGTAAACGTCAAATTTGTAAAGCACTCTTGCCCAAACTGCATTTTGAATCTGCCATAGAAATCGGTTGCAGTAATGGCATGCTAAGTCAGGAACTGGCTCCTCATACTGGAGAACTCATCTGTCTGGATGCCAATACGACAGCGATCCGGCTGGCACAACAACGCCTGCAAGATTATTCTCATGTCAGTTTTGTCCAAGGCGTTGTTCCGGAAGACTTGCCAGAGCGTAAATTCCAGCTAATTGTGCTGAGTGAAGTCTTATATTATCTGGATCAGGCCGCTTTAGAGAAATTGACCCACTGGCTGCACCACGCTCTTGATGCAGAAGGCTGTATTCTGGCTTGTCACTGGCGGGCACCGATTTCAGGTTTTAGCTTTACTGGTGATGATATTCATGACCATCTAAATGCACACTTACTTTACAGAAAATGTTCACAACTTCAGGAACCTGATTTTCTAATTGATGTCTGGATGAATAGCCCACAATCTGTGGCAGAGCAAGAGGGCCTTAAATGAATAAAATTGGCGTGGTTATTCCTGCCTGTAATGAAGAAGCCTTTATAGAACGCTGCTTGCTGGCCTTAAAAAAAGCACAATTTGAATTTTATCAATACCTTGGTTCATCAGAAAATATTCCCGAGATTAAGATTTTAGTTGTCTTAGACAGTTGTACCGATCAAACCGCGATCAAAGCGATGCGACTGGGGGTGGACGTCATTAGTTGTGACTTTCGTTCAGTGGGTAAGACCCGTCATTTAGGAGTACAAAAAGTAATTGAACAAGGATGCGACTGGATCTGTTGTACTGATGCGGATTCAAGTGTACAGGAAGACTGGTTCAAAGCCATGTGGAAGCACCAACCCACTGACGCAATTTGTGGGGTCGTTGAAGTGGACGAATGGAAAAATTTAAGCTTGGAAGCCCGACTAAAATATTTAGGCCACTATCAGGACAAAATGGATCATCGGCATATTCATGGTGCAAATTTATGTTTTAAAACAAGTATATATAATAATTCTAACGGATTTAGCCAGCTAGATTGTCATGAAGATGTCGACTTTGTTCGCCGTTTACAACAGGCAGGAGTCAAAATTACCTGGTCCAATCAGTTGAGGGTAGCGACCAGTAGTCGACTACAATCAAAAGTTGCTGAAGGTTTCGCCTGTTTTTTACAAAAGCTTGAGTTACAGGAAGCAATGAAAAAACCGATCAGCGTATACAAATAAAACTATAAAATTATAAATTTTATACAATCAATTACTTGTAAAAAATTTAAAAATTCATCTCTAAAAGCTATTTCATTTAGAAAAATTCTGTTTATAATTCACACAAATTAAGCCCTGCTACTTATATTTTTCAGCTATAAGTCCGCGGGGTTTTTCTATGGATGATCGGTAATGGATGCCTGAGCTCTTTCTCTTGGAATGACAATGTTAAATTCACAGTTAATTTCTCGTCTTCAGTCTCCATCACCGTATCTCTGGCAGAAAATCGCCACTGCACTGTGTTTTTTTAGTCTAGGTTTTAGTACAGCTGCCTGGGCGCCATTAATTCCTTATGCGCAGCAGCGCTTATTACTGAATCATGCTGACTTTGGTTTGCTTTTGCTATGTGCCGGAGTTGGCTCAATGCTGGCAATGCCATTGGCAGGTCGTATGGCAAGTAAGTTTGGTTGCCGTACAGTACTGGCTGTTATTCTGGCTGCATTTCTGTTCATCTTGCCAGCGCTAGCGATTAGTCCTACCAGCTTGATGATGGCAATTACCTTGTTTTTCTTTGGTGCCAGTGCTGGTGCCTTGGGGGTAACCGTAAATATTCAGGCTGCCCAGATTGAAAGACTCATGGATAAAAGCTTGATGTCTGGTTTCCATGGCGTATGTAGCTTGGGTGGTCTGGTCGGTGTATTGGGCATGACCACGTTAATGGGATTTGGTCTGGCACCTTTAACTGGCACACTGGTCGTAAGTGTGATGTTGCTTGCGATTGCGATGCTGGCAATTCCATTCTGCTTAGGTGGTCAGTCATCAACTACAGAAGAAACTAATACAGCTACAGCAAAACCTGCGAAAAAAGCGCTACCAACATTCGCAATTTTAGGTATTGGCCTGATCTGTTTTGTATCTTTCCTGTCTGAAGGTGCAGCAATGGACTGGAGCGGTATTTATCTGGCAACCCAGTTTAATGTACCTGCAGCGCATACCGGTTTGGCTTATAGTTTCTTTGCTGGCTTAATGGTTCTTGGACGTTTTAGCGGTCATCTCATCATTCAAAGCTTGGGTGAAAAAATCACTATTTTACTAAGTGCTTTACTGGCTGCAGCAGGCTTATTCATGGTGATCTTTGCACCAGTATGGCAAGTCGTTTTAACCGGTTATGCGATCTTGGGTCTAGGTAGTGCTAACATTGTTCCATTGATGTTCTCTCGTGCAGGCCGTCAAAAAACTATGGCTTCTCATGTAGCATTATCTTATGTATCGGTATTTGCTTATACCGGTTCATTGATCGGACCAGCGCTGGTAGGTTTCGGTAGTGAAATTATTGGCTTGCGTTTAGTATTTACGGTCATCGCAGTTGCTTTAATGAGCATTGTAATCCTGAACCATCTGACTGCCGGTCACAAAGAATCAGAAAAAGCAGAAGGTCTTATTGCCGGCCTAGACCATAAAACACCAGCATAAAGCTATTGTTTTTTATGGGCTTTTCAGACTTATGCATGCATATTGAACTGGGTCGAGATGCCTTTGGCCACTGGTCGATAAATTCGCAAGCTTTGTGATTTTTTCAGGTCCGACAGGAACTGATCACGCCAGCGAATGATATCGAAATTCTTTAAGCCTTGCTGTAAATAGCGGTAACGTTCCAAACGTTCTGACTTAGGCATACGCAAGGCTCTTTTCAAGGCTTTGGCCATACTGTCCTGATCATAAGGATCGACCAGTAAGGCTTCCTTCATTTGCTCGGCAGCCCCGGCATATTTAGACAGAATCAATACGCCTGGATCTAATGGATCTTGCGCAGCAATATATTCTTTGGCGACCAGATTCATCCCGTCACGGATTGAATTCACCCAGCAAATATCCGCCTTACGATAGAGCTGCATCAGGGCTTCATGACCCAAAGTGTCATAGCTACAGTCAAAAGGCAGCCAGTCTGCATTGCCATGCTGATGGTTTAAATTCTGCACCGCAGCCTGGAACTGTTCATAAAGTTTTTTATAGCTGTTCACATCTAGTCGACATGGGCAGGCAATCTGTAATTGCTGGAACTGATTTTTAAATTCAGGCTGTTCATCCAGCAACTCCTGGAATGCATGAATTTTCTCCAGCAGCCCTTTACTGTAATCAATCCGGTCAACCGAAATAATGGTCTTATGGGCATGTGCTTTATCCAGATCAAAGGGCAGGTCAGTGACTTGGCTTTCAGCAGCCTGCTTCTGAATCTGCGCCGGGTGTACACCGATTGGATAAGCTTTCACATAAATCCGTTTAGACTGATAACTCAGGATTTCATCATTGCAATGCTGGATATTTAATACCTGTTCCAGGAAATCAATACAGTTGGCCTGATCGCGTGGAGTTTGCAGACCGATGACATCAAAATCTCCCAGATGTCGGGCCAGTTCCTGATAAGGAGGCAGCGTTTGCCAAAGTTTTAGTTCGGGGAAAGGAATATGCAGGAAGAACCCAATCCGGTTGCGCATACCTAATTTACGACAGTAATGCGCAACACTCAGAAAATGATAATCATGAATCCAGATGATGTCATGTGGTGAAGCCACCTGTTTCAGGTGTTTGGCAAAACGCAAATTGACATCTTTATAGGTTTTAAAATCCTGCGGCTGATATTCAACACGTTGATGCTGGTCATGCATTAACGGCCATAAGGCATTATTAGAAAAACCACAATAATAACCCTGGTACTGGGCTTCGCTCAGTGCACTGGTATGATATTCCACATTCTGATGTTTCAGAATCTGAAATTTCTGTTCCTTGTTCTGGTCAACTCTGGAGCCATTCCATCCAACCCAGATACCGCCTATATCTTGCAATGCATCCTGCAATGCAACAGCCAATCCACCAGCCTTCATACTTTCTGGGTTAGGTAGATTCACACGGTTTGATAACACAATGAGTTTAGACATGTGATTTCTCCAATCGTTGTTGTTCTTGTACTTCAATTACCTTTAAAAATTCTTTCAGGAAGGCCTGAACTTGAGAGACGTTTTCCAGTCTGTACCGTGCTAGGGTCTGGCCAGGGCCTACTTTGATTGAGCAGCCGTGAAGGGCATTGATGACCTTGAATCCGGCTTCATCGGTCAGGTCATCGCCGATAAACATGGGATAATGATCAGTGAGATGGTATTGCTGAATAATCTGTTGAATCGCTGAACCTTTATTGGCACCTTTGGGCACCAGTTCAAAAACATACTTGCCAGCTTTTAACTCAAAGTCTGAAAACTGATTGAGACATTCCAGCGCAAAGGCATGTACGCGATCTTCCAGTTGAGGATGTTCACGAAAATGTAGCGCAACAGAATAATCTTTAACCTCGATCCGCAAATCAGGGATTTGAACTGCCTGTTCCTGAATATATTGTTTTAGGGCTTGTAGCTGCGGCTTATTTAAAGAGATTAATGTCTTTAAATCAGCTTGATAGATTAATTCCAGACCATGTGATCCAGCGATATTCCATTGCAGAGGATGAATAAGTCTTTGTGCTTGTAAAATAGAACGACCCGTAACTAATATCAGCTGAATATATTGTTGTAAATTTTCCAATATATTTATAATTTCAGGTTGAATTATACTTTTATCTGGATCTGGGTGAAATTCAGAGATTGTTCCGTCAATATCAAGAAATAAAACAACCTGGTCTGAGTCCATATTCAGGTTGCAATCATTTAAAATCATCTTTGGCGATATATAAAAAGATGAGCTAGATGAATCTTCTAAATCTTGTTCCCTATGTATGCCTGACATAAATCCACCTAAGTACATGATATAAAATAGATTAAAAATTAGAGTTAAACTGTGTGATTTTTAATCTAATTAGTTTTATAACATATTCTATTTTTCAAATTGGTGTTAGGCGCAGAAAAGAAACACTTTTGACATGTAAAGTTACTTTGTAAAATTTGGAAATATTCAGTAGGAAAGATTGATATTCTTTGTATATTTGTAAAATAATTTTTCAGTGATTTTTAATATATTAATAATGATATTTAAGGTATTGCATATTAAGTGATTGAGTAATTTTGAGTGCTATAAATAAGACTCTTTTGATTATTTAATGTAAAAAAATGGTTTTGATTTATATTTCTAGAAATTAATTCATTAGCTTTCTATTAAATAATAGGCATTAAATTAGAAATATTTAAAAACACATTTAATATAAAATATAAATATAGCGCAGCCTATTAATTTTTTATTAAAGCCAGTTTTGAAAGGAAGGATAAATTATAAAATCTTGGTGCTACATAGAAGAGAGAGGGTTATATCTTTGAGAGACTAGGTGTAGACATAACCCCATAAAGAGGAGAGCAGAGTGCTTATAGCTCTCTCCAGACATCGTTCTCATCTTTCAATGGAATAGTAAAGTTAAAGTCATCATCATTACTGACTAAAAGACTGGTAGGGGTTTGCATCAAAACTTTTAAAACAGTACCAGCTTCAAAAATAATCGGGTGACAGTTTTCCTTTTCCAAGGTCACTGGCTTAAGTAATTCAATCACAGAACTTTCCATATTTTTATTCCCAAATATTGATACTTCGCTGTTTTTTAATCTTAACATGATTTTTGCACATTTAACTAATTTTTGAAAAACCGAGACATAAGTCAACAAGTCGGTCAATTTTTCTTAAAAAGCGCTTAAGTCAGTAAATTAAAGGGATAGAGATTAAGATTTAATTTTCAAACGATTTGTGTTTCTTAAACTCGAATATTTTCAGTTTATTTACCGACGAAAAGAAGAGAAAAAGACAAACGGTACCAAATAGTCAATCTAGCGCTAAATCTGCTTGTCACTTTTTGACAGGCCAGTCATGATCTCCTCCATTCTATTGCGTACGTTATGCGCTAGTATTAAGGCAAGAATCATATAATCTGATATTAATTCAGCTTTAGCGATTTTGTGTTTGTATGTAATTTTTTACATTGAATTGCAAATTTATGCTGCAGTTCGTTGAAAGTCTGAAAATAAGAATAAACTGTGCGTCATTTGGATGACCCGTACATCTATAAGGAGAATTAAGCCCCAATGTTTAAGTCATTTTTTCCACAACCAGTGTGGTTCTTTGGTAGTCTGGTACTGTGGTTTCTGATCAATCTTGGCCTTTGGCATAGTGGGGGATCAGGCTGGGGTGTCTATTTGGGTATGACCGAAGGTTATCATGATCTTAAAATGCCGATAGGAATCAGCCGTTTCTGGGCGCCAAAATTTCTCTGGTTCTATCTCTGGTTTTTTGTGAGTACCGCGATATTTGCTACCTTCTGGTATTTTAAAGCGAAACATCCCTGGCAGCGCTGGTCCGTGTGGGGCTCGGCCTTTATCCTGTTCAATATCTGGTTTGGGGTGCAGGTTAATGTCGTCTTAAATGAATGGTATAGTCCGTTCTATGACCAGATCCAGAATATGCTCACCCAAGGGGGCGGAGATGTCAGCCTACTATATCAAGGTGCATTGACCTTTATTTATATTGCCATGGTCTATGTCACGCTGGCGGTGTTTAACCTGTTCTTTGTCAGTCATTATGTATTCCGCTGGCGTACGGCGATGAATGACTACTATACGGCGCATTGGGAAAAGTTACGTCATATTGAAGGGGCGTCACAGCGTATTCAGGAAGATACCATGCGTTTTGCCAAAACTACGGAACAGCTGAGTGTCTCACTCATTGAATCTCTGATGCTATTAATGGCTTTCCTGCCAATCCTGTATGAGTTATCGAGTCATGTAAAAGTACTGCCCATTGTCGGTGAAATACCGCATGCATTAATGTGGGCGTCGATCGGATGGGCAGTTCTGGGAACTGTGATTTTAATGATTGTCGGAATGAAACTCCCTGGACTGGAATTCAATAATCAGAAAGTTGAAGCGGCTTATCGTAAAGAGCTGGTTTATGGTGAAGATTATGCTGATCGCGCTCACCCGCTCACCTTGCAAGAACTGTTTAGCCGGGTACGTAAGAATTATTTCCGGCTATATTTCCACTATGCCTATTTCAATATGGTCCGCATCTGGTATCTGCAACTGGACAATATTTACGGATTATTTATTTTGTTTCCAAGTATTGCCGCAGGTGCGATTACACTGGGTTTGATGATGCAGATCTTGAATGTTTTCGGTAAGGTTCGTGAATCCTTCCAATATCTGATTTTATCCTGGCCTACGATTATTGAATTGCTCTCCATCTATAAACGTTTGAAAGCATTTGAATCCCATCTCGATTAATTTTTCTTATATTCATAGACAATTTTAAAAGCCAGACCATCATAGGTTTGGCTTTTTTATTGATTAATTTTTATTCAAAATCCAATTGAAAATTACGATCTGGAGAGGTGCTAAAAAATTAGGATGAATGGTACCCAAACATCCCAATATTAGGGTATTCAAGCTATTTTTTCTTGTCTAGAATTTTAAAGGCCAGCCAGGGTGCTGTTTAATTTCCAATAATATGGCGTATAAAAATAATTAGTGTACGTAAAGGAAATTATTCAAATTATAATCTCATTCAGACAGCGATAGAGAGCATAATTGCCGTTATTATCCATGATAATAATATCTCTAATTTTTGTTGAATGAGTAACCGGAGAACTGATCTGTTTCTTCGGTTTTTTTATATCTTTTTTTCTACTGCTTCATCTTTCAATTGGCGAATAATCCAGCGTATTTGTTGACTTGAAGAATGTTAATTTGATCAATTTATCTGGCTATAAGCTAGATGAATTAGGCACTCTATTCCTCATTTTTAGTGATAGGTCTCGCTATATTTTTATATTTATCAATCTGTTGAGATTGTTGTTTTAGCACATTTGCTATATGTTATAGAGGCCTGGGGGAGATAAGCAGTGAAGCTAAAATTAATAATTCCAACAATATGTGTAGCAAGTCTGGCTGGATGTAATAGTATTCAGCAAATGAAATCAGATATGCAGCATCCTTATGCAAGTCCTCAAGAACTGATCGTTACAAGAAACCTGAATCAGGCTGATGGTTCGGCAAAAGAATATGTTTATTCATGGGAAAAATCCAAGCAGCATTTAGAGCCACAATCCCTCTATCCACGAACCACTTTAAGCCAGTACTGTCATGAACGGGGCGGCAAGTTTTTACTGTTATACAAAAGCCAGTTGGCTTCAGTAAAAGATTCTGCACAGAAAAACCGTTTAAGCAAAAACCGTTATGTCACCCAAGGCATTGGTGCTTATCAATGTACGATGCCTCAAGGACAAAACTGGATTGTTTCTATTGAGCCGATTTCTGAACGTCAGCCAGATAAGAATAATACTACCCGCACAGTACGGATTCTGAGCAAGCTTCAAAGCTCGTCTGAAGCGCGTCATTTCTATCAGGGCCATAAAACTACGGCTAAGTCTAATAAAATTGCTGAAAAGAATGCAGCCAAAACCTCAGTCAAAGATGAGAAAAAGGAAGTAGATAAAAAAGAAGCCGATAAGAAAGAGATAAAAATCCCTGCTGTTGAACCGGCAGTGATTGCTGTTCCCGCTGCTCGTACAAGTAGTATCGAAACGCCACAACAGCAGCAGATGAAACTGTATGTAGCTGCACGCCGTGATATCAATAGCGGTAAGAACCTGAACAATGCCTGCAATAATGCCCAGCGTGCCTATAACTATGGCAAATTACAGGGTACAGAAGGAACACGTGTCTATACCGAATCCGGCATGCTAGTGGCACGCTGTTTAAGCAGTATTCCAGTCTATGCTAACCGTATTCCAAATTCCAAGGTTCAGGCCAAACGAGTACTGCAGAATCTGGCCACCAACTATAACCATACTGGGGCAAAGAATCAGTTGCGGCAGTTAAAATAAGTCTACTGTTTTCACATTCAGTTTGATCATTTATTTGGCAAAGTAGATGCACATGAAAAGTCATCTACTTTAAGGATTGGTGATATTGAAAAAAGTATTTCTTAAGCATAGCAGAACTTAAAAATAATATTTTTCTTTTGAAGATCAATGATAAAAGATAAATAGTTATTCTGTTGATAGGAATAAAAATTAATTATTATTGGGTCGCAAATCGAACCTCATTTCAGAGTAAATTTCCCGCCGCCATCTCAGATTTTCTCCTCTATCTCTCTTGTTAAATACAAGCCCATTCAACGGCATATTCTAAAAATTATTGGTATATCTCTTGCTTAAAAATTATCAGTTTTGTGCTTATGGACAGAGCAAGAAAAACTAATTGATTTTTAACATACACAATAATGAGATTTATCGCTTGAGAAAACATATTTTAAGTCATTTGATTCTTGTGGGTGCATTTCTACATTCACCTGTGAGTTATGCAGTGAGTACAACTTCATTAAAATCGGCAATTGATCTGAATGCGATTGATCGGACGGTTGATCCAAAGCAGGATTTTTATCAATTCGTGAATGGAAACTGGCTGAAAACCGCAAAGATTCCAGAAGATCAGGCATTGTCGGGTGCATTTGCTGAAGTGAGTATGAGATCAACCCAGCAGTTATTTGGCATTTTTAATGAGCTGGCCAAAAAACAGCATCCGCAAGGTAGCAATGAACAAAAGGTCGCGGATCTTTATGCCAGTTATATGGATACCGATCGGCTAGAACAGCTCGGACTTGAGGCATTGCAACAAGACCTGCAGCGGATTGAAAGTATCAAGACCAAAAAAGATCTGGCAGAATTTTTTGCCTATGCGGAAAAAATCAATCTGAATTTGCCATTCTCTACCCGTTTTTATCAGGATCGTAAAGCTTCTTCCAAGGCGATGATGTATGTAGGGCAAGGTGGCTTGGGGATGCCTGATCGTGATTTTTACCTGAGTGAGCAGCCTCGACAACAGGAAATTCGCAATACTTATCTGCTTTATATCGCCAATACCCTGAATTTTGCCGGTCAGCCTAAGCCGATTGAAGATGCCCGTACCATCCTGGCTTTGGAAAAGGCACTGGCAAAAATTAGCTGGTCCGCTGTGGAGCTACGCAATGATGAGGTGAGAACCTACCTTGTTGAGACTAAAAATATCATTAACTATATGCCTTCTTTTGACTGGATGAATTATTTCTCAGAACTGGGCTTAAAAGGAGCAAGAAAAGAGGTTGCGATCTCGCAGATTAATTATTTGCGTCAGCTGGATCAGTTATGGAAGGTTGTTCCAATTGAAACCTGGCAAACCTATTTGAAATTCAATCTGATCAATAGTTATTCGCCATTTTTAACAGAAGTTTTTCAAAATCATCATTTTGAATTTTATGACAAAACGCTAGAGGGTGTACAAGCACGTTCTCCACGGAATGAGTCTGCCTTGAAGCTAACTAACGGTATTTTAGGCAATGTGCTTGGCAAGCTCTATGTAGAAAAGCACTTTAATGAAAGCCAGCGCCCAGCGATGCTGGAAATGGTGGAAAACGTCCGTAAAGCCTTTCATCTGAAACTGGATCAGGCAGACTGGATGGGTTCGGATACCAAAAAACAAGTGCGGCATAAACTGGATAGCATCAATATCAAAATTGGTTATTCGAAAACATGGCGGGATTATTCAGCCCTAGAGATTCGTAAGGATGATCTGATTGGTAATATCCAGCGGACCCGGCTATTCAATTACCAGCGTGAACTGGACAAGGTGGGAGAGCCGATCGATCCAGAAGCCTGGCACATGTCGCCACAAACAGCCAATGCTTACTATAATGTCAAGCTGAATGAAATCGTATTACCTGCGGCCATCTGGCAGGCACCATTTTATTATGATGATAGTCATGATCCTGCAGTGAATTATGGTGCCATCGGGGCTGTTATCGCACATGAAATTAGCCACGGTTTTGACGATAGAGGAAGCCGCTTTGATGCCAAAGGCAAGGGTGAAGAAACCTGGAACGAGCGCGACCGTAAGAAGTTCAACGAACGCACCAAAGCTTTAGTCGAGCAATATAAACAATACGAAGCTCTGCCAGGGCATAAGGTGAATGCGGAATTAAATAAAAGTGAAAATATCTCTGACAACCTGGGCTTAGGGATCGCTCATATGGCCTACAAGTTATCACTCAAGGGTCAGACAGCACCTGTTATTGATGGCTTTAGTGGAGATCAGCGTTTTTATATGGGTTGGGCACAAGTCTGGCGTAGTAAAAGTAATCCTGAATATCTGTTAAATAGCCTAAACCTTGCCAGCCATGCAACAGGTCATGTACGTGGCAATGGCGCTGTCCGTAATCAGCAAAGTTTCTATGAAGCTTTTGAGATTAAAGAAGGGGACAAGATGTATTTATCACCTGAAAAACGAATCTCCATCTGGTAACAGGTTTTAAAAAACAGGTCTGTTTATCTGAAAAGAGACAGGCCTATTTTTTTCTGCGAAGGAACAGCATGCAGAGCCAAGACCAGTTTAAAAATTGGCATATATGCTGCTTATAAAGATTTAAGTGTTTGATTATCAGGTCAACACGTATTGATAAATTCAACTGCGCAGTGAAGCGCGAGGATAGCAAGCTTTGAAAATTTTTCTAAAAACCGCATTGGTAAGTGCTTTATTAGCCGTTTCCTCTGCAAATTATGCTTCAGATCAAACCGCTATTGCAGCACTTGGCTCGGGGATTCATCTTCAACATTTTGATAAAAAAATCGCACCACAACAGGACTTCTATCAGCATGTAAATGGGCACTGGTTAGAGCATGAGGAAATCCCGGCTGATATGCCAAACTGGGGCGCATTCACGATTTTGCGTGAAAACTCGACCCAGCAATTACATGACATTGTAGAAGAGCTGGCGAAAAACAAATCGGATTATGGCAGCAATGAGCAGAAAGTGGGGAGCTTATATGCCAGCTTTATGGACACGGAAACTTTAAATGCAAAAGGTATCCAGCCGCTAAAAGCAGATATCGCCAAAATTGAGGCCATGAAAAGCAAAAAAGATTTCACTTTGTTGCTTGCAGACTATGCAAAAAACCGTGTCAGTACACCTTTTGAATTTGGCGTGATTCCTGACTTGAAAAAGTCTGATCAAATGGCGGTGTTTTTGGGTCAAAGTGGTTTAGGTTTACCGGATCGTGACTACTATTTAAAAGACGATGAAAAACTGAAAAGTGCCCGTGAAACTTATGTTAAACATATTGCTAAGCTGTTGACGCTATCGGGTGAAACAGAAGCAGATGCGGCTGCACATGCACAATCTATCCTGAACTTAGAAACTGAAATTGCCAAAATTCAGTGGGATAATGTGCAGAACCGTAATCTCGAAAAAATGTATAACGTCTATACATTAAAAGACGTCAAAAGCCTGGTGCCAGAATTTGACTGGAAAACCTATTTTAAAGCGACGGGTTTAGATAAAAAAACCAAAACCGTGATTGTGGCGCAAAAAAGTTATTTTGAAGATTTAAACAAGATTTTAAGCAGCACACCCCTCGATGTATGGCAAACCTATTTCAAATTCCATCTGATTGATGGCGCTGCACCTTACTTAAGCCAGGAATTTGCTGATGCAAACTTTGAAATGTACAGCAAAACCTTACGCGGTGTGACCGAGCAACGGGCACGCTGGAAACGTGGGGTTGATATGACTAATGCCGTACTCGGTGAAAGTCTGGCACAAGTCTATGTCGCAAAACATTTCCAGCCTGAACAGAAACAGCGTATGGAAAAACTGGTAGAAAACCTGTTGCTGGCATTTGAACAGAATCTAGAAAAACTGGACTGGATGGGTGCAGAAACCAAAGCACAGGCACACCGTAAGCTGAAAAGCTTTAGAGTAAAAATTGGCTATCCAAATAAATGGCGTGACTATAGCAAGCTGGAAATTAAAGATGGCGACCTGATTGGTAATCTGCGTCGTACCAACAGTTTCAATTATGACATTGCGCTGGATAAACTGGGTAAACCGGTTGATCGTGAAGAATGGCATATGCTGCCGCAAACGGTAAATGCTTACTACAACCCAATGGGCAATGAAATTGTTTTCCCTGCTGCTATTTTACAGCCGCCGTTCTTCGATATGAATGCTGATGATGCCGTGAACTATGGGGCAATCGGGGCAGTAATCGGGCATGAAATCAGTCATGGCTTTGATGATCAGGGCAGCCGCTTTGATGCAGATGGCAACATGAAAAACTGGTGGACCGAAGAAGACGATAAAAAGTTCAAGGAAAAAACCAAAGCTCTGGTCGAGCAATATAATGCTTATGAAGCGATACCGGGCTATCACGTCAACGGTGAGCTGACCTTAGGTGAAAATATTGCCGATAACTCAGGTCTGGCAATTGCCTATGAAGCTTATAAGCTTTCACTAAATGGCAAGCCTGCTCCGGTGATTGATGGATATACCGGAGATCAGCGTTTCTATATTGGCTGGACGCAGGCATGGCGTGCCAAAGTTCGTCCGGAACTGGTATTACAGCTGTTAAAAACAGATCCGCATTCACCAGCAGCCATTCGTGGTCGTGCGACCTTACTTAACCAGAAACCTTTCTATGAAGCCTTTAGCGTCAAGCAAGAAGATCCAATGTATCTGGAAGAAGATAAACGGGTAAAAATCTGGTAAGTCTGATTTCCTCATTCGATTCCAAAAGTCCTGACTGATGTCGGGACTTTTTTTTATCTCTCAGGTTACAGAGTTCTACAGGTTTTCTAATCTTTTACATGCTACAAAGAAACTGCATTGTTCAAGCAGTTTGAACGGGTGAAAAAGGAAAGAAATATGGGGTTCAAAGCTTTATCGGGTCTTCGGGCAGTCTTCATGACCACAGCATTGCTGGGTGCAACTCAAGTTGCGACAGCCGGCCCAACAGTTGATCAGCTCAGTGACTGTTTAATGAAATCCACGACGGCCACCGATAAAGCCACAGTCTTGCAATGGACCTTTGTGGCATTGAGTAATCATCCCGATCTAAAAGCTTTTAGCAATGTAACTGCAACTCAAAAGGAAACACTCGACAGAAATTTAGCAACAGTTTTACAGCGGATTCTGGTTGAGCAATGTCCAACCCAAACCAAAGCGGTGATTCAGGCTGAAGGAGTACAAGCAGTGGGCGAAAGTTTCCAGGAGCTTGGGCAGGTCACAGGTCAGGAAATACTGAAAAATCCGGAAATTAAAAGTCAGCTAAGTGGCGTACTCAAATATATCGATATGAGCAAACTGGTCACGACGTTTTTGACCCCTGACGTGTGGAATAAATTAGGCATCACCCGTTAATGGATTGCAGATGCAGTCAAACTTAAACCGCAAAAATGTGGTTTAAGTTTTATAGAGCTTGCCCGGAAACAGTCGGTCTCGAATTTCATCCCAGTTGGTTGACAGCCAGCAAATAAATGAACCTAAGGTAACCATCATCGTACCGATCCAAAAGGTGTGGGATAGACTGGTATTCAGTACTCACATCGAAATGATAGACGAAAAGATCGGACTAAAATAAGATAACGCGACCAGCATCGCGATATTACCCTGATTAATCCCGATATTCCAGGCTGCATAACCTAAGCCAGTCACGATCGAGACTAGCAACATATACAGCATAATATTCAAGTCAATATTAAGAAGTTGCGGCAGTTGTTCGTGATCTAAGAGCAGCGTCTTGCTCCAGAGAACCACACTTACCATCGCGAAAAAGAACACAATTGGGTTATGTCCTTGGCTGTATTTTTTGGTAAATACACAATATAACGACCATAAACTCGCCCCAATAAATGCCAATATATAACTGGTTGGATTGGCTTGTATGTTGTGAATGACGGTTGCTAAATGAATATCGCCGTTGCCCGTCTGGATATAAAAAATACCTGCCAGACTAATACTGAGCCCCACCACCACCAAGCTGTGAAATTTTAGTTCATGAAATAAAATCAGCATGGCGATGGTCATACTCGGCCACAGATAATTCACTAAACTAATTTCAATGGCTTGCTGTGCAGTTTGTGCGAGTGCTACGGCATAGGCAAAGCAGATTTCATACACCATAAATAATGCAGCTGCACTGAGCAGATAAAATTTGGGTATGGTTTTGAGTTTGGGAACGCCAAAAACAACCAGTAAGAGCAGGGTGCTTAAGCTATACATCATGAGTACAGCCAGATCAGGCCCAATACTAAAACTGATTTTTTTGAGCAATCCCACGATAGACGACCACTGTAAAATGGCACTTAAGCCAATCAGCGTAGCGAGGTTTTTCGACATGGTAAGGGCGGGATGGGAGAATGTGCAGATTGTATTCCTCTTGAGTGATTTTCAATATGGGACAGACACGATTTTATGATCAAATTCAAAAAAATCGTTAACAACCGCTTTATGATTTGAATATCCCGATCATGAGTTTAATAATCCAAAAAATGGGCGTGAAAATTAGCTCAATACCATCTGCAAGGTTGGCCAGTTTGCTTTCTCTGGCTGTGTGCCTCCGTGGTTTGATGGGTTTGCGTCGTCTTGACTGATATGCGCCAATGATGAACACAAGAATGATCAGGATAATGCTGAGTAAGATAATGTGATTTGACATGTTTTTATTTTTCTTCGGTTTGTTTTTGATTTTATAGCATGAATTTAACCTTTCTCTAAGCCTCTCTAGTGCTTCATTTTAGAAATACCTCTCCCTAACCCTCTGCTAAAAGGAGAGGGAACTTCCAATATTAAATTTATAGCGGCTTTTAATTAGGAATGATTTCTCCCTCTCTCTATGGGATGAGAAGCACTGCTTCGCAAGGGGGTGAGGGAGAAAGAATTACAACAAATCAGGATAAAACCTCTCAAACTCCGGATTTACAGCTTCACCCCTCAGCAAATAACCTTTTGGCTGAATATAACTATAAATTTCCCGTGCAGGCTGTTCATGCCAACCAATATTAAATGCACAGAGTTTTGGGAAAAATTGTAGGTGGCTGTAGTTTAAGTTGTTATGAATCCAATAGGCGAGTTGTTGCCAATTCGCTTGGTCTTTTTCATACAATTCTAGAAAAGATGGGATGACAATACAAGCCGTTGCCCCATAACCTTTTGCATCGGGGTAGTCCCAAATATGACTGGCAAAGTTTTTCTCGTTGGTTGCGCAGTTATGTCCCTTTTCATTGCCAAGTTGGTTGACGCTTAGTGAACGATATGCTGAACGAATAGCGAGACGTCCAAACTTTTCTTGCAGTGGTTCGAGTAGTTGTTGGCAGAGTTCTGTACCTGTGCGAATGGCAATGTCAGGATGGTCGGGAAAATTGGATACACCGTACCAATTGGCAATTTCACTATAGAGAAAATCACGCATAAAGAAGGACTTTGAAAGTTGGATACGTCCCAAGTCTTCGAGTTTGGTGATAGAGGATACTTTTTTGATGGTCATGTTGTTTTTGGTGTGATTTTTGGATTGATTGTATATTTTAAATGTTGAAAATTAAATAATAATCCTCTCCCTAGCCCTCTCCTTTAAAAAGGGAGAGGGAACACTGCGTATCCAATTAATCACATGACAAAGTCTCCCTTTTTTAAAGGGAGATTTAGAGGGATTCTGAAATCACGCATAAAAAAGGACTTTGAGAGTTGAATACGTCCTAAGTCTTCGAGTTTGGCGATATAGGATACTTTTTTGATGGTTATATTTTCTTATGTGAAATTGTGGAATTTTTTATAAAAAAGAATAGTATATAGCTAACCAAGTAGAAAAATAGCGCATTATGAGCAATATTAGTGATCATAAACTTATAAGTATGAGTGTAGAAAATCTCAAAAATTTAAAAAATTTAGAGATTGATTTTCAAGGTAAAAATGTAACAGCGATTCTTGGTCCAAATGGAAATGGTAAATCAACCATTTTGCATGCTTTAGCATCTGCCTTTTCACCATTGGAAAACGGTAAAGGTGAAAATTACAAATTCAGTGATTTTTTTCTACCAAATACAGATGCGACATGGAATGATTCATGTTTATCAATTAAATATTCTTATAAAGATAAAAGAGAAGAACACATTATTGTCCGTGAGTATCGAAAAACCCAAGTTAGATGGACGCCTCGATATGTAAATCGTTTTAAAAGAGAGGTTTACTATATAGGTATTGATAAATGCGTCCCTATGATTGAATCAGAAAAAAAGCAATCTAAGGTAAATTATGCTACACAAGCTTTGCAAAGTCCTGAAATTAGCACAGTATTATCCAAAGCTTCGTATATTTTAAATAAGCAATATATTCGATTTAATAGTCACCAAACTGGTTCGAAAGAGTTTATAGGTGTAGAGGTTGCTAATCTAAAGTATTCAGCCTTAAGTATGAGTGCAGGAGAGCAAAAAGTTTTTCATATTCTTAAAACTATTTATGAAGCTGGAAAATATTCTTTAATTCTTGTAGATGAGTTAGATTTGTTATTACATGATCTAGCATTAAAAAAATTAATAGAGGTAATTGTAGAACGTGCAGAAGATAAGAAATTACAAGTAATTTTTACAACACATAGAGAGAGTGTTGTGGAGCGAGATGATATTAATATTCGACATATTTTTAGTTCAAATCAAAAAACATATTGTCTAAACGAGACTAAACCAGATGCACTCACCCGTTTGATTGGTGGACCAATTCGATCAGTGAATATATTTGTTGAAGATGATCTTTCGAAAATCATTGTTAATCAAATTGCATCTAAACTTAAGTTAAAGAAGCATATTCAGGTGGACAGATATGGTGCTGCTTCAAATTGTTTTACCATTGCTGCTGGAATGTTTCTTAATAATAAGCAGTTAGAAAATCATTTTTTTATTTTAGATGGTGATGTTTATGTAACAGAAGAAGAAAAAAGAGAACAACTTAAGACAAAACTTGTAGGAGATGATCCCTTAATGGTCCAACTTCAAAATGCAAGCCTAAAATCAATATTTCAATATAATCTACCTCAGAATGTATCCCCTGAAAAATTTATTTATCAAACGTTATTATTAGAAAATTCATTTGGTGACTATAAATTGGATGAAGAAGAGCAAGAAATAGTTGATTTGCTTAAACAACTACCAATTCCATATGAAAATCATGGTTTTATTAATGATTTAATTCTCCAATTAGGTGAAAGTAGAGATGCAGGATTAAGTCGTATTATTCGATTATTATCAAAAACTGTGTATTGGGATGACTATGTGCAACCTATACATAATCTTTTGGCTACCTATACAGATATACTTTTGGAGTCATCTTCACCAACACAAGTTGCTTGAAACAAGAAAACCCGCTCTAAAGCGGGTTTCCTTTTTCAAAGCTGATCAGATCAACCAATCAATTTCTTCATCAACTCATTCACTTGTGCTGGGTTAGCTTTACCCTTAGACGCTTTCATCACTTGACCAACTAGACCGTTGAACGCTTTCTCTTTACCAGATTTATACTCTTCAACCATCTTCTCGTTAGCAGCAAGAACTTCCTTAATAATTGCTTCGATCGCACCTGTGTCAGTTTCCTGTTTCAAGCCTTTCTCAGCAATAATCTCGTCCGCAGTTTTGCCTTCTTCCCACATAAAGCCGAACACTTGTTTCGCAATCTTACCGCTAATGGTGTTATCAACAATACGTGCGATCATGCCACCCAGCTTCTCAGCAGATACAGGAGAGTCAGCAAGGTCTAGGCCAGCTTTGTTTAAAGCACCTGAGAATTCACCCATCACCCAGTTTGCAGCAATCTTACCTTGTGCAGCACCGCCAGCAGCTTTCACCACATCTTCGTAAAACTCTGACATTTCACGAGTCAGTGTCAGTACGTGAGCATCATACTCAGTCACACCGAAGTCAGCCACGAAACGCGCACGACGAGCAGCAGGCAGCTCAGGCATTTGCGCTTTAATCGCTTCGATTTGCGCATCTGGAATCACCACAGGCAACAAGTCAGGATCCGGGAAGTAGCGGTAATCGTTCGCTTCTTCCTTAGAACGCATTGAACGGGTTTCCATCTTCACAGGGTCGAACAGACGAGTTTCCTGATCAATGGTGCCGTCCCATTCCAGAATTTCCATTTGACGTTCAATTTCAACATTGATCGCTTGTTCAATGAAACGGAATGAGTTCAGGTTTTTCAATTCACAACGTGTACCGAACGGTTGACCCGGACGGCGTAAAGACACGTTACAGTCGGCACGGAACGAGCCTTCTGCCATGTTACCGTCAGAAATACCTAACCAGCGAACCAGCGTGTGAATTGCCTTAATATAAGCCACGGCTTCTTCAACTGAACGCATATCCGGTTCAGATACGATTTCAAGAAGCGGCGTACCAGCACGGTTTAAGTCGATGCCTGACATACCTTCGAACTGGTCATGGATTGATTTACCTGCATCTTCCTCAAGGTGCGCACGCGTCACGCCAATGCGTTTGACCGTGCCATCTTCAAGCTGAATGTCGATATGACCCAAGCCCACAATCGGGTTGTCCATCTGACTGATCTGATAGCCTTTTGGAGAATCCGGGTAGAAGTAGTTTTTACGTGCAAATACAGAAGCCTGATCGATATATGCATCGATACCCAGACCAAAGCGAATCGCAAGATCAACGACTTCTTTGTTTAATACTGGCAATACGCCCGGCATAGCCAAATCTACAAGGCTCGCCTGAGTGTTTGGATCATTACCAAACTCGGTAGAAGAACCAGAGAAGATTTTAGATTTAGTCGCAAGCTGAGTGTGAATCTCGATACCAATAACGACTTCCCAACCGTCAATCAGGTTAGATTTTGGTTTAGCAGCGTTTTTAGCCATTATGCATTCTCCTCAGCAATTGCAGCGCGTTTAGTATGCCAATCGGTTGCTTGTTGATACTGATGTACCACAGACAACAATTGAGATTCTGACCAGTAGTTACCAATCAGCTGTAAGCCAACTGGCAAGTTGTCTTTGTCAAAACCAACAGGCGCGTTAATCGCAGGAAGACCTGCAAGGTTGACCGCGATGGTGTAAATGTCGCCCAGGTACATTTCAACCGGAGACAGGTTTGCACCGATACGGTATGCAGTAGTCGGTGCAGAAGGCGCAGCGATTACATCGACAGATTCAAATGCTTTTAAGAAATCTTGCTGGATTAAACGACGTACTTTTTGTGCTTTCACATAATAAGCATCGTAATAACCCGCAGACAGGGCATAAGTACCGATCAGGATACGACGCTGAACTTCAGCACCGAACCCTTCTGAACGAGAGCGTTTGTAAAGGTCGAGAAGATCTTTCGGCTCTTCACAACGGTAGCCATAACGCACGCCGTCATAACGAGACAGGTTCGAAGATGCTTCAGCAGGTGCGATCAGGTAGTAAGTAGGAACATAAGCTTCAGTCATGTTGAGATCAATCTCAACCAGAATTGCGCCCATTTCTTCCAGTTTTTTCAGTGATTCTTCAACGCGTGCTTTAACGTCCGCATCCAGACCTTCAACATTGAAGTACTGTTTTGGAATACCAATACGCAGACCTTTTACAGAAGTGCCGTTCAGGTTGGCAACGTAGTCATCAACGTCTTTGTCCATTGATGTTGAGTCTTTGGCATCATGACCGGCCATGACATTCATCAGGTAAGCGCAATCTTCAGCCGAACGTGCCATTGGGCCGCCTTGGTCTAAAGATGATGCATACGCGATCATACCGAAACGTGATACACGGCCATAAGTCGGTTTCAGACCAGTCAGACCACAAAAAGAAGCCGGCTGACGGATTGAACCACCGGTATCCGTACCGGTTGCAAATGGTGCCAGATCAGCAGCCACAACCGCAGCAGAACCGCCTGAAGAACCGCCTGGAACGTGATCCAGTGCCCAAGGGTTTTTGGTCGCGCCAAAATAAGATGACTCGGAAGTAGAACCCATGGCAAATTCATCCATGTTCACTTTACCAAGTGTGACTAAGCCCGCAGCTTTACCTTTCGCTACAACGGTCGCGTCGTAAGGAGAGATAAAATTGTCCAGCATTTTAGAACCGGCTGTGGTTTTAATGCCTTGGGTACAGAAAATATCTTTATGTGCAATGGGCACGCCAGTCAGGGCAGTGGCATTGCCAGCTTTGATTGCAGCATCGGCAGCATCAGCTTGAGCTAATGCCTGTTCAGCAGTCACGGTCACATAAGCTTTGACCTGTGCATCAATTTTTTCGATGCGTTTTAAATAGTGTTGAGTCAATTCGCGGGATGAAAATTGAGCATTTGCCAAACCTTCAGTCAGTTCACGAATGGATAAGCGGTGTAAATCTGTCATGAGAAATAATTCTTTACGTTTAATTTAATAAAAAGAATGAACTGGGTAGTAATTACTCAATCACGCGTGGGACGAGATACAAACCGTCCTGTACAGCAGGTGCAACTGCTTGGTATTCCTCACGATGATTGCTTTCCGACACGACATCTTCACGTAAAGGCTGTGGGTGGTCGAAAGGGCTTTTCAGTGGTTCAACACCGTCAGTATCGATGCCTTTCAGGGTTTCCATCATGCCTAAAATTTTATTTAAACTTTGAGCATATTCAGCAGATTGCGTATCATTAAGAGATAACCTTGCGAGGTTGGCAATAGCTGAAACTGTTTCTGCATTTAAATCTGCAGAAGACTGTGCATCCGATGTAGACATAATATTACCTAATCAGTATTAAAAAAATTCAAATTATCATGCGTTATGATAAGCGATTGACTTGTCCAAATCATCACATTTAGTTAAAGTGGCCACCTTGCGTCCATATAAAGTTTAACTGAGAACGTCCCCGTGATTCTAAAACGACTAATAGGCTTGTTTTCGCCAGATCTCGCTATTGATTTAGGTACTGCAAATACACTTATTTATGCGCCAGGACGAGGCATTATATTAAATGAACCGACGGTTGTAGCCATCCGTCACAGTGGTTCACATAAAATTGTTGCTGCCGTAGGTCTTGACGCGAAACAAATGCTTGGTCGTACCCCAGCAAATATTTCTGCAATCCGTCCGATGAAAGACGGCGTGATTGCGGATTTCGAAGTGACCGAAACCATGTTAAATCAGTTCATTGGTAAGGTACACGAAAAACGTTTATTCCCGCCAGCGCCACGCGTGGTGGTTTGCGTGCCATGTAAATCGACACTGGTTGAACGCCGTGCGATCCGTGAAGCAGTTTATAATGCGGGTGCGCGTGAAGTACGTCTGATTGAAGAGCCGATGGCAGCTGCAATTGGTGCAGGCATGCCGGTTGAGCAGGCGTGTGGTTCGATGGTTGTTGATGTGGGCGGCGGTACAACTGAGATTGCAGTAATTTCATTACAGGGCTGTGTATATGCAGACTCGCTGCGTATTGGCGGTGATGTATTTGATGAACAGATCATCAACTACGTACGTAAGGCACATGGTTGCGTGATCGGTGAAACCACAGCTGAAGTGATCAAAAAAGAAGTTGGCATGGCACTTCCAGATGAAGGTGCAAAACCGCTGGAAATTGAAGTTCGTGGCCGTAACTTGGCTGAAGGTGTGCCTCGCGCGATTGTGGTGAACTCGGATGAAGTCACTCAAGCGATCTCTGATCCACTACAAAACATCGTGTCTGCGGTGAAATCTGCATTGGAACAAACACCTCCTGAACTGTCTTCTGACATCGCTGAACGCGGGATCGTGTTGACCGGTGGTGGTGCATTGCTGCGTAACCTGGACAAGCTGCTTGCAAAAGAAACAGGTCTGCCTGTTGTGGTTGCTGAAGATCCACTGTCTTGCGTGACTCGTGGTGGTGGTAAGGTACTCGAATTCTTCGACAATCCAAATCATGACATGTTATTTGTAGGCTAAGACAAGGATTCGGCGGGTGCAAGCACATCTGTTTTCTCGACAACCGCCATCTTTTCGCTCTTTTATCATTGCACTGATAACATGTCTGGTGGTGCTATTCTTTGACTGGCGCATGCCACATGTTGTTCAACCTGCAAGGGATGTCTTGTACGCGGCCTATAACCCCATTTATGCCGTGGCCAGCTATCCGGTACTGTCGCGAGAATGGCTGAATCAACAAACCAAATCTGAAGCGCAACTGCGTCGTGAAAATACCGCGATGCAGGCTGAGCTATTGCAGGCGCAAGTTCGCTTACAAAAAATTGCAGAGCTTTCTGCGGAAAATACCCGTTTGCGTGGTCTTTTAGATACCCCTCTGATTCTTGATGGGCGTATGGAAATTGCTGAGGTGATTGGTACCGATGCTGATCCGCTACGCCATATCATCGTGATCAACCGTGGTTCCAATAACAAGCTGAAAGTCGGTCAGACCGTACTGGATGATATGGGGATTATGGGACAGATTATTGATGTCTATCCGCATAGTAGCCGGGTCATGCTGCTCTCTGATAAAGAACACTCCTTGTCAGTGCGTCTGGAACATACTGGTATGCGTGCCATTGTCTCGGGGACCGGGGATCTGGGACGCCTGAAAATGGAATATGTACCGACCAGCGCCAATATCAAAGTTGGTGAAAAAGTTTACAGTTCAGGTCTGGGACAGCATTTTCCGGCAGGTTATCTGGTGGGAACAGTATCCAATGTGAAACGGCATAATTCAGGGGAATTTGCCCAGATTAATGTTACTCCAGCGGCACAGTTGGCCGGTGGTCATCATGTCGTCGTGCTGTTCTCTGACTCATTAGCGATGGAGCAACCGCATGTCAATCGCTAAGATGCGACCTAAAACACATCGTGATCCTTTATTTGCCATTGTCATATCGGTGATCGTGGCTTCTGTTCTCTCAGTCTATCCACTGTCTTACGAGACCTCGGGATGGCGTCCATTATTTATGTTAATGGTCATGCTGTTCTGGGTGTTGTGTCAGCCGACCTGGTGTGGAATCTGGTTTGCATTTGCTACCGGGATCTTCATTGATTTACTGCTTGATGCGCCTTTAGGTCTCAATGCACTTAGCTTTATCATCATTGCTTTTGTGGCACGTTTCCTGACCCGTGAGCGCCGTATTCTGACCTTTGCTAATTTATGGGTCATTACGGCAATTGCGATTCTGGCACATTTGATGATTATCTTCTTTGCCCAGATTTCGACCAACGTACAATTCTCATTTGCACGACATTGGATTCCCATGCTGACTAGTGTCATCATATGGCCAGTGCTTTATTACTTTTTGAGAAAATGGCGCATTTAATCCTCGCTTCCAGCTCACCCCGACGCCGTGAACTTCTGCAGCAACTCGGGCTGAACTTTGAGATCTGTAGCCCAGATGTAGACGAATCTATACTGGAAAATGAGTCCATTGCAGCCTATGTCGAACGTCTGGCGCAAGTCAAAGCGGAAGCGGTGGCCAAGCTGTTTCCGGATGCCATTATTATTGCTGCGGATACCAGTTTAGGTGTTAATAATGAGATTTTGGGGAAACCTGAATCCAAACAGCATGCCTTTGAAATGTGGGAAAAAATTTCAGGAAGATGGCATGATGTGTATACTGGGGTGTGCGTCCGCACAAAAGAAGAAAAATACAGTATAGTAGTCCGTACACAGGTTGAATTTCAGCCACTAAATAGCCATGATATGGAAAGTTACTGGGCAACAGGTGAGCCGCTTGGGAAAGCAGGTGCCTATGCAATACAGGGAATTGCAGCGCGTTATATTCCAAGAATAGAAGGTAGTTATTCTAATGTAGTGGGATTGCCACTATATGAAACAGTACAGTTATTGCAGACGGTTAAGGCACTAAATTAACTGCTGAAAAAGAATTCTTATAATGTTTTGAGTGTTGTTATGTCTGACGAGTTGTTGATTAACGTCACACCGATGGAATGTCGTGTGGCGTTGATTGAAAACGGCACGGTGAATGAACTGTTTGTCGAGCGTACGGCCAAGCGCGGATTGGTCGGGAATATCTATAAAGGAAAAGTGGTCCGGGTCTTGCCGGGCATGCAGGCCGCTTTTGTCGATATTGGCCTGTCCAGAACGGCATTTTTGCATATCAATGACATGGTCTGGCCACGTAACCAGCCAACGCCGAATGTATTCGAACTGCTGCAGCCGGGTCTGATTCTTACCGTTCAGGTGATGAAAGATATGCTTGGCACCAAGGGCGCTCGTCTATCTACTGATCTTTCTATTCCTTCACGTTATTTGGTCCTGATGCCATATGGCAATCATATTGGCGTATCGCAGCGGATTGAATCCGAAGATGAACGCAATCGTTTACGCTCGATCATTGAGCGTATTCAGGCAGAACACAAGTTGCCTGGCTCCGTGATTGTCCGTACTGCTGCGGATGGCATTGAAGAAGAGGCGATTGCCCAAGATATGGCTTACTTAGCCAAACTGTGGGAATACATCCAGCGCAAACAAAAAGTTATTGCAGTGCCTTCATTGATCTTTGAAGAGCTGCCTTTGCCACAGCGTGTCATTCGTGACCTGGCCAATGAAGAAACCGAAAAGATCTATATCGATTCACGCGAAATCCACGGCAAGCTGAAAGAGTTTGTGGATGAGTTCGTGCCGAACATGAAAGACCGTTTGCTACATTATCCGGGCGAGCGACCAATTTTCGATTTGTACAATGTCGAAGAAGATCTGCAAAAGGCTTTACAAACCCGTGTCGCACTGAAGTCCGGCGGTTATCTGATGATTGACCAGACTGAAGCCATGACCACCATTGATGTTAATACCGGTTCTTATGTGGGCGGTCGCTCGCTGGAAGATACGGTGTTTAAAACCAATATGGAAGCCACACAGGTCATTGCACGTCAGCTGCGTCTGCGTAATCTGGGCGGTATTATCATCATTGACTTTATTGACATGCAGGAAGCCCAGCACCGTGAAGAGGTGATGAACCAGTTTGTGAAAATGCTGGAACGTGATCATGCCAAAACCAAGATCACCCAGGTGTCTGAACTGGGGTTGGTGGAGATGACGCGTAAGCGTACCCGTGAGTCTTTGGAACACTTGTTATGCGAGTCCTGTCCGACCTGTCAGGGACGTGGATATGTGAAAACAGCAGAATCAGTGTGTTACGAAATCTTTCGGGAAATCCTGCGCTATGCTCGCGCTTATGAATCACAAAGTGGCTTTACTGTAGTTGCCCATCCGGCAGTGATTGATCGGCTGTTGACTGCAGAAGCCCCGGCTGTGGCGGATCTGGAACACTTTATTAATCGTGTAATTAAATTCCAGGTCGAAAATTTATACACACAAGAGCAATACGATATCATTCTCAGCTGAAATTGTAACAGAATATCGTTAAACACTTGTTACATCTGAAATTTTACAACTCTACTGATATTTACAATACTAGAAACATCAAATTAGCCAAAGCCTTTCTCCCAGTTCTAGGCTTAGCAAAAGGAGTCTATGATGAGTATGAGTAAAGTTGTAATCAATAAAAGCTTGAAACACGTATTAGAACCAAAGGCTGTGCATGCAGGATATATTGTGGATGAACGCGGGAATGAAGTTCAGATTACAGCTTCTATGATTCGCTCTGTCTGCCATCAGTTATTGAAACAATGTCGTACTATTAAAAGTTAATTAAACCAAAATAGATTGCGGTTGTATGAATTTCATTCAAACTGTAAAAAGAATAAAATAAAGGGGCTTAAATTGCCCCTTTATTTTTTACTAAATGATTGGCAAAAGTGCTCACACACTTTTTAGCAGTCCATTGCCAGATTTTATTCGTCCGCGGCTAACTGACCGCTTTCAACTTTGGGACGGGTTCACCATCCACAATCCGTTCGAAGCGTTGAATTTCTTCTTCAAGATGAGTCAATAGATTCTGCATTTTGGGTAGAGCATTACGGCAAGCAGTAAGACCTACTTCAAGCTTGTCCATATAACTGGTCATGGTGATATTCAGTGCCTGTCCATCCAGTACAATCGAAGCCGGATATAAGGCTTCCAAACGTGCGCCATTCCAGTACAGAGGTTCCTGAGGACCAGGGACATTGGAAATGATCACGTTAAATGCCTGACGTTTTGGCATTAAGCCAGATGCAATATTGAATCCTGCAAGACCGTAGACAAAAGCACTATAGTTCAGAATCTGATTGGCATTCATGCGCTTAAAGCGTTCTTTAGCACTGAGTACACTGCGACGTACCGTTTTAAGACGCTCCAAAGGATCATCCTTATGCGTGCCCAGATTCGCCAGAATCATGGTAATACGGTTGGAAAAATCGGAATCATCGCTACGTACAGAAGCGGGCACCATCGCAATCAATGGTTTTTTTGGCAAGGCATTTTGTGTGAGTAAATATTCGCGTAAGGCACCTGAACAGATCGCTAACACGATATCATTAATCGTTACACCTAAAGCTTTAGAAATATGACGTAAACGTGAGAATTCAAAAGATTGGGCTGCGAAACGACGTGAGGCACTGACACGCTGATTTAAAATAGAACTTGGTGCCTGAAAGCTGGACACATAATCCGGGTTACGCCCCATATCTTTTAGTACGGTTTGTGATAATTCATAAGCCACTCGTGGCGTACATTCCAGCTGGCCTTTAATCGCCTGTAACACATTCTTCATGCGGCTGACTTTCGGCGCTTTCAGACGTTTTGCTCGTGGACCTTCTACACACCAAGGTGGCACAATACTTTTCGCATGTGGATCATGGGAAAGTGATTTTTCTACCAGACGCATGCCTGCAATACCATCTACCATCGCATGGTGAATCTTGAAGTACATGGCAAAACGGTTGCCTTCAATGCCTTCAATAATATGACAGGTCCATAAAGGTTTAGCGCGGTCAATCAGTGCGCTGTGTTCTTGGGAAATATAAGTCAGCAGCTCGCGGATACGCCCAGGTTTCGGTAAGGCAATATGACGAAAATGATGATCTAAATCAAACTCTTCATCTTCATCCCAAAATAAACCGTTTAAATAGTTATTAAATGGAGGAATCGGTGAGGATTTGGAATTGCGAATATCAGTCACCAGATCCCGGATAAAAGAGGCTGGTGCATTGTCAGGAATTTGAAACAAAAATAACCCGCCTACATGCATAGGCTGCTGCCGTTTCTCTAAAGACAAAAAAATAAAGTCAATCGGATGTAATGGACGCATAGCGTAGATTGCCTCACTGCATTTTCTTCAGCTGCTCATGTATAAGCAACCTTGTTAGAATTATTGGTATCACATTACAAAGTATAGCGATTTTGTCGCATAAAGGTACTGATTTTTCTGTAGCCGATTGGTTCACAAAAAAACCACCCGACGAACGGATGGTTTTTTAAGATTATTTTTTCAAGTTCCCGGCATGCAAGCCACATTCTTTATGGGTGGCTTCTTCCCACCACCAGCGTCCTTCACGTTCATGCTGATTTGGCAGCACAGGACGGGTACAAGGTTCACAGCCAATGGAGATAAAACCTTTTTCATGTAGTGGGTTGTATGGAATTTCCATCATTCGGATATAATTCCACACATCTGCACTAGACCAGTTGGCAAGGGGATTATATTTAATCAGCTGTTTGCCTGGACCAGAAAAACCTTCATCAGATTGAACCACTGGAATGTCATTACGTGTTCCCGGGCTTTGGTCTTTACGCTGACCGGTAATCCAGCCATCTAAAGTTGCCAGTTTTTTGCGTAAAGGTTGCACCTTGCGGATTCCGCAACATTCCTGATGGCCGTCACGGTAGAAACTGAACAAACCTTTTTCAGTCGTCAGTTGTTGAATCGCATCTGTTTCCGGGAAACAGATTTCGATATCAATATTATAGTGCTGGCGAACTTTTTCAATAAATTGATAAGTCTCAGCATGCAGACGCCCTGTATCCAGGCTAAATACCCGGAAAGGTTTACCTAAATTAGATGCCATATCAATCAGTACAACATCTTCTGCACCAGAAAATGAAATGGCAATTTCGCCTTCCTGCTCGAGAGCAAGCGCTAAAATTTCACTTGGTGATTTATCTGCATATTCAGATGCAAGCGCATCTACCATAGCAATAGTGGGGATTTTGGTCATATGAGTCCTGGCGGCATAGGCTTGGAAATGACGTGGCCTATATGAATTTATTTCAGATTTATTCTATTTTAATAGAAATGCCCAAAGCTACTTATCACTAAAAAATAAATACTTATGAAAAAAACAGATTTAAAAAAGAACAGTGCAAAATCTTTTTCTTCAGCTATGATAGGGCAAAATTTTTTCAATACAACTGAGGGGATGCTTCATGGAAGTCGTATGTCTAGATCTAGAGGGCGTTTTGGTTCCAGAAATCTGGATCAATTTTGCTAAAAAAACAGGTATTAAAGAGCTCGAAGCAACGACACGTGATATTCCTGACTATGATGTGTTGATGACCCAGCGTTTGAATATTTTAAAACAGCATGGTTTGGGTCTAAATGATATCCAGGCTGTGATTGCGGATATGGGGCCATTTGAAGGCGCCAAGGAATTTGTAGAATGGGTAAGTACTCATTTTCAGCTGATTATTCTGTCTGACACTTTCTATGAATTTGCTCATCCTCTAATGAAGCAACTAGGCTGGCCAACGATTTTCTGTCATAAGCTGGAAACTGATGAAGAGGGCATGATCACTGCTTATAAACTTCGCCAGCCAGATCAGAAGCGTCAGGCAGTGAAAGCATTACACGGTCTGAATTTCCGTGTGATTGCAGCCGGTGATTCATATAACGATACCACAATGCTGGGTGAAGCAGATCATGGCTTCCTGTTCGACGCACCAGAGAATGTGATTGCAGAATTCCCGCAATTCCCGCCAATTCATGGTTATGACGCATTGAAAGAAGCAATTCGTAATGCATCAGTGCGTGATATCCCAGCTTAAAGAATTTAAGTAAATAAAAAAGGCGCTATAAGCGCCTTTTTTATTGAATCTATCAAAAAATCAGAAGCGGTAACCGATTTTCATACCATAGCCGATTGCATGGTTGTCTTCAAAGCTACCTTTTACTTCACCACCTGTTTGTGCTTGTGCATCTCCTAGCCAGAAGTATTTAACCCCAGCCTGGATAAAATAGTTTTCTGCAGGGCTGTATTGGCCGCCTAGACCGACACTCCAATAACCTTCAGTTGGACCCAAGGTGGTTACCGGGTTTCCTGCACCAGAGTCATAACCTACAGCAGCAGAGCCTGACCATTTAACGTTAAATTTATGACCTAAACCCACATTTGCAGACCATTGATCATCTGAATAATCGACAAGATTCTGCTGTTTTCCGGTGAGGGCGCCAGTTAGCTGAGATAAATAAGCAGGTTTTACTGCAAACTGATCCCAATGTACCCAGCGAATATTAGCAAAAGCTAAAGTATTTTTTGCAATGCCTGACTGTAAGTCAATGTTGACTGATTGTGGTGTAGTAATTTCCGCTTTATGGTAAGTTGGAATTACTGGTTTACCCAATAATGTGCCAGTTAATCCAGGAATATATAAAGCTCCATCTGTACCAAAACCGAAGGTTTCTGTGGTATCTAATTCATGTTTAATTTCAGAGCGATAAGTCACAGCAGCTTTTAAGGCAATTTCAGGAATAGAATATGCAAAACCAGCTAACCAACCGTAAGCTTCACTTTCTTTAAGGTCAATATCATAACCGCCAAGAACTTGCGGGCCTCTATAAGCTGTACCACGTAGGGAGACTTTCGCCTTTACGCTTTGATAGACAGGTCCGGCATAAACATTCCAGTTCTCATTTGGCTGATACCCTATAAGTGCTGTAATGCTATTGGTTTTTACTTCAACAGAAGTGCCCTCCAATACACCAGTATTGGTATTTACTGTAGCAAAAGCATTAGATTCAGGCGCATATTGAGCGTCAGCTCCAAATGGCTGGTCATAAAGTAAACCCAGAGATATTTTATCAGTTGCCTGAATTTTTATAGCAGCAGTAGGGAAGTAGTAATCTTCAGCCATATCGCTGACTTTATTGCCGTCATTGTCTTTACCTTGAACTTCTGGATCTAAAACAGAAATACCCGCTTCCGCATAGTTACCCGGCTGTAAAAAAGCAGAAATAGACTGGCCAGAACGATCCAAGCCAGCTGCTTGAACTACAGAAAGAGGTAAAGTGCTAAGTAAAATAGCAGAATAAATTTTATTGAGCTTCATGGTACGTTCCCTGATGCCATCTGTAACAAAAATGTGCAGGAAAAGTAACATAATTTTAAAAAGAGTAAATACTCAGCTCTGTTGAAGAAATGAACTAAGGCGGTTAAATAAAAGGGTTGCTTAGAGTATTTATACTATATTTTTTTGATTAACTTAATGAAAATAAACAAATAATAATTTTTATCAAAATATATTAAAAACAAAATTTAGGCAAAATTTGATTGGTGATAAAAGCATCGAATAGTATACGGGTGTATAAAAATATAAATGAGACAATAAAAACCACCCGAAGGTGGTCTTTATTAACTATCAGGAATTAGAAGCGATAGCCCATTTTTAAGCCATAACCTAGAGCATGGTTATCTTCAAAGTTACCAACATTTGGATTAGCAACAGTTAATGCTTGAGCATCGCCTAACCAGAAGTACTTCACACCACCGGCAATAAAGTAATTTGGAGCAGGTGAGAATTGTAGACCTAGGCCAACATTCCAGTAGCCTTCAGTTGGGCCTAAAGTTGTTATAGGATTACCTGCACCAGAATCCCAACCTACAGAGACATTACCTGCCCACTTTTCATTGAATTTACGACCAACACCTGCTGTAGCTGACCATTGATCTTTATTATATTCAACTAGGTTTCCACCCTGTAATGAAGTTAAGAGTGCTTTAGTTGCAGCAACTTCTGGAACTGGAACATCTGGAATTGTATTACCTACATCTGCAAGTTGGTCTAGAGCTTGTCCAAATTGAGTAGGACGAATTGCGAAACCATCCCAATTAACCCAGCGCACATTTAGGAAAGCCACTGTATCAGCCATAATCCCTGATTGGAAATCTAAGTTTACAGACTGTGGGGTGGTAACATTAGTTTTACCTGGCGCATAAGCAAATGCTTGAGGAGGTACACCAACTGGGGCAATTCCTGGGAAACCTGGTACAACGGTACTAGCATTTTCTGTTGTACTAAGCTCATGTTCAACTTCTGAACGATAAGTTAAAGAAGCTTTTAAGGCAATATCAGGAATTTGGAATGCTAAACCAGCAATCCAACCTAATTCACCATCTTTCTTCATGTTTGCATCATAGCCTTGTAAAGAGCTATATGCACCGCCGCGAAGATGTACTTCACCTTTAGCATTCTGATATACAGGACCTGCATAGAAGTTCCAGTTTTCATTAGGCTGGAAACCAAATAAAAATGTTAAATTTTCGGTATGTACTTCAGCTTCTGTACCATCTGTTCCAGTAGGATTAAATGCAGCAGATTGAGCTTTATATTCAGCTTCAGCACCAAAAGGTTGATCATAAAGAAGACCGAAAGAGAAATTATCTGTTACTTGAAGTTTTAAAGCAGCAGATGGGAAGTAATAATCACTAGCCATATCACCAGTAGATTGTCCGCCTAATCCTGCAGATGTAACACCAGAAACAGAAGGATCTAGGACTGAAATGCCTGCTTCAGCATAATTACCTGGTTGTAAAAACGCTGCGATAGATTGGCCTGAACGGTCCATCGCCGCTGCAAACGCGCCTGTCATAGGTACAGTTGCAAGAATCATTGCAGTAGTTAATGTTTTTAATTTCATTTACGTCTTTCCTTGAGGTACAAATTTATATCTAGCGTTGTTGTTTGCACTTATTAAATTCTTGGAGATTTCGGGTATTTATCCGCAATCATTTGTTACTCCATGTGACAAAAATAGCACAATTAAAATAAGAGTAAATGCTCTAGAAAAAACTAATTAGTCTAAAAAAGCACCAAAATAGAGTTTTTGCACCAAAAAATAGCCTTATTTTGAAATAAGTATTTGAAAGTAAAAGAAATAAAATAATGGAGAAAAAATAATTTTTTGTATAAAAAATATTCTAAAAATATGAAGATTAACGCTAATTTTTTGAAGTATAGATCACATTTTGAAAGGGTGGTGCGCCCTGCGGGACTCGAACCCACGTCGGTCGCTTAGGAGGCAACTGCTCTATCCAGTTAAGCTAAGGGCGCGAAAAGAAGGCTATTGTACTGTAAAAAATGCAAAAAAAAGTTATTGCCGCAGCAATAACTTTAAAAATCATCGATTAAAAGATTTTTTGATTAATTCTTAGGGCGCAGTGCCTTAAACAGAATAAACATGATCACTACCCAGATCGGAAGCATCAGCACTGATTCTTTAAAACCTTGTGTCCACATGATGTAAAGAATGGTCGCAATGAAAGCTAAAACCAGAATATTACTTGCAGGTGACCACAATGCAGGGAAACTGGTCTTTTGTCCTAACTGCTTCATGCTTTGCATAAACTTGAAGTGAGTCAGGCTAATCATGGCCCAGTTCAGTACCAATGCACCTACCACCACATAAATCAGGTGACTTAAGGCATCTTCAGGAACAAAGTAGTTTAGGAGTACACAGCCGAAAATCAGCAGGGCAGAGAACAGTACTGCAGGAATAGGAACCCCTTGTTTGTTCACAGTCTTGAAGATTTTAGGGGCATTACCTTGCTGTGCCAGACCATAAAGCATACGGCTATTGGCATACATACCACTGTTATAAACAGAGAGTGCCGCTGTCAGAATGATGAAGTTCAGTAAATGTGCTGCCCAGTCAATGCCTAGTTGGCTGAAGATCATCACAAACGGGCTTTTATCTAGGCCGCCAAGCTCTAACTGATTCCAAGGTACTAAAGACAATAGAATGGTCAATGCACCTACATAGAATACCAGAATACGGAATACGACCTGATTAATCGCTTTTGGAATGGTTTTTTCTGGATTTTCAGCTTCTGCTGCCGCCATCCCGATCAGTTCAATCCCACCGAAGGCAAACATCAGGAAGGCCAGCATATAGAATAAGCCTTCAAAACCATTCGGGAAGAAACCGCCTGCTGTCCAAAGGTTGCTGAAAGAAGCTCCTGAAGATGCATCAGCAGTCAGGATCAGATAGAGACCAAAGACAATCATAGAAACGACCGCAGTCACTTTCACAATAGACAGCCAGAATTCTGATTCACCGTAGAATTTCACATTGCCGAGATTGACCAGCGTAATTACGATGAAGAAAAACAGGACTGAGGTCCAAGCAGGAATATGAGGCCACCAGTAATTAATATATTTTGCAACGGCGGTGAGCTCGGTCATAGCCACCAGGATATATAAGATCCAGTAGTTCCAACCCGCAAGGAAACCAGGGAATTTGCCCCAGTATTTATAAGCAAAATGGCTGAATGAACCTGCTACAGGTTCATGAACAATCATCTCACCCAATTGACGCATGATTAAGAATGCAATTAAGCCACCAATGGCATAGCCAAGAATAATAGAAGGACCCGCAGATTGGATCACCTGTGCGGAACCTAAGAATAAGCCTGTGCCAATTGCACCGCCCATGGCGATCAACTGAATATGACGGTTCTTTAAGCCACGCTGAAGTTGTGAAGACTCGTTATTCAAAGTGTTCAGCCCGACAATGTAAGAAATAGGTATAAAGATTGTAATGGAACAAAGATAAGAAGCCTAGAGCACCCGTCTGGATGAAATATTATTATCGTATTTATAAAAAAAAATTATAAAAATAAATAGAATAAAAGATATGTGAATCAATATATTAATTTTATTGAAAATGTAACTGATGAGTTTGCTGTTTTTTTAACTCGACACAAATGCTGTTTTTTTATACTTAGGTCGGGCAAGGCAGCTACTTGGCTTTAAACCGATTATACTCGTCTCAGAAATATTCAATAATTTTGATCAGAATAAAGACAAGCCAGAGGAAGAAAGTATTCATGAGTTTCGCTGCCCAAATCAAAATCCCGGCCACTTACATGCGCGGAGGCACCAGTAAAGGGGTGTTCTTTAAACTGGACGATTTACCTGCTGCTGCACAACAGGCAGGCCGAATTCGGGACCAGTTATTATTAAGAGTGATCGGCAGCCCGGATCCATATGGCAAGCAGATTGATGGGATGGGCGGTGCCAGTTCAAGTACCAGCAAAACCGTGATTCTGACTAAAAGTCAGCAAGAAAATCATGATGTGGATTATCTTTTTGGTCAGGTATCGATTGATCGACCTTTTGTGGACTGGAGTGGTAATTGTGGCAATCTGACTGCAGCAGTTGGGGCATTTGCGATTTCCAATGGCCTGGTCGATCCTGCACGTATTCCTGAAAATGGGCTGTGTACGGTGCGAATCTGGCAGGCGAATATTCAGAAAACCATTATCGCCCATGTACCGATGCAGAATGGTCAGGTTCAGGAATTAGGTGATTTTGAGCTGGATGGCGTAACTTTCCCAGCAGCCGAAGTACAGATTGAATTTCTGGATCCTGCCGATGATGATGCCGAGGGCGGTTCAATGTTTCCGACCGGAAATTTAACCGATACGCTAGAAGTACCGAATATTGGCAGCTTTGAAGTAACGATGATTAATGCCGGGATCCCGACAGTTTTCTTAAAGGCAGAAGATCTGGGCTATAACGGTACCGAGTTACAGGACCATATCAATAATGATGCAGCTGCCTTGGTGAAGTTTGAAACCATCCGAGCCTATGCTGCTCAACAGATGGGTCTGATTCAGGACATTAGTGAAGCTGTTACACGTCAGCATACACCAAAGATCGCTTTTGTGGCTCCGCCAAAGACTTATACGTCCTCTAGTGGTAAGGAAGTCACTGAAACAGATAGCGATATTCTGGTCCGTGCCTTATCGATGGGTAAGTTGCATCATGCCATGATGGGAACAGCCGCTGTAGCGATTGGAACAGCGGCAGCGATTCCGGGAACCTTGGTTAATCGTGTTGCAGGTGGCGGTGAACGTGAATCAGTCCGCTTTGGTCATCCTTCCGGTACCTTAAGAGTGGGTGCGCAAGCAGTGCAGGAAAATGGAGAATGGAAAGTAAAAAAAGCCATCATGAGTCGTAGTGCGCGTGTGCTAATGGAAGGTTGGGTGCGTGTTCCTGAAGATGTTCTTTCTTAAAATTATTTCTTGAGAAATTAGCCTAAGTAAAACCATCAGTTCTCTGGTGGTTCTTTTATTGATGCAGATTTTCTACCTCAAATTTTCAGTCTAAATACAGAATTATGAAACAACATTTGGATTTAAGACTGAAAATTCAAAGCAATTCTAGGTACAATGCCTGATAACAGACAGGCACTTATAAACTGTCATTTTATTATTCTGGCTACGTATTCGAGGCGAATGTGTCATCTATCACTGACGTATCAACCCATGCACTAACTCAAGCACAACAACGGATTCAATACGATTTACTGACTGCCTTGGAAGCCTTTTCCATTCCAGAACCGTTAAAGTCGGCAGTACATCATGCCGTAATGCTAGGAGGAAAGCGGGTACGTCCAGCACTCTGTTATGCCACTGCCGCATTAAAGCCAAATCAGAATAGTGCTGCGGTACGCCGTGCCGCAGTTGCGATCGAGTTTATTCATTGCTATTCACTGGCACATGATGATCTGCCATGTATGGACAATGACTTGTTACGTCGTGGTCAGCCAACCTGTCATGCTGCTTTTGGTGAAGATACGGCTCTTTTGGCGGGTGATATTTTGCAATCTATGGCGTTTGAAATTCTGGGTAGTCGTCTGTTTGATCAGGGGCCTGCAGTAGAACCTGCGATTGTCTTGAAGCAGATGCAGATTCTGGCGACTGCTTCCTCGAAAATGGTCAATGGTCAGGTACTGGATTTACAGGCCGAAGGCAAAAAAATTGATCAGGAAGCACTGGAGACGATTCACCGAAATAAAACCGGTGCCTTGATCAGTGCAGCGATTATGATGGCAGCGGTGACGATCTTTGAAGGGACTGATCTGGCCATTCCAAAATTGCGTGAATTCGGGCAAGCCATTGGTCTTGCTTTCCAGGTGCAGGACGATATTCTGGATATTATTTCTGATACAGAAGTGCTGGGTAAAACCGCGGGCAAGGATGAACAGGTGGAGAAGTCAACTTATCCAGCATTAATGGGTTTAGAGAAAGCCCAGGCCTATGCACAGCAGTTACATGATCAGGCGATGACTGCACTGAATCATTTTGAAGGTCAAGCTGATGAACTGATGCAGATTACCCAGTTCCTGCTAACACGTAAGAGCTGATTTAAATAAACTAATCTTCCTGAAATTAGCTTAAAACGAGCATAAAAAAGAGGACTTAAAGTCCTCTTTTCTTTTATATTGAATTACTTGCTTTCGTTATACAGACGTTCTGCCTGTTCAAAGCGTGTTGTAATTTCAGCTGTTGGTGCTTTGCCTAAGAGACTTACAACTACAATCGCAATCCAAGAACAGATAAAGCCTGGAATAATTTCATAGATGCCGGCTGGAATAAAACCAAGACCTGTTCCACCAACAGTATTCTTCCACAGAATCACCATACATGCGCCAACGATCATGCCTGCCAAGGCGCCATTCAAGGTCATGCGCTTCCAGAACAAAGACAGAATAATCAGTGGACCAAAAGCAGCGCCAAAACCAGCCCAAGCATACGCCACCAGACCCAAGACTTTAGATTCAGGATTACCAGCCATCCAGATTGCCAATAAAGCAATGAGAAGCACCATCAAACGACCGACCCAAACCAGTTCTTTTTGTGAGGCATTTTTACGTAGGAATGATTTATAGAAGTCTTCAGTCAGGGTACTTGAACAAACCAGTAACTGACAGCTAAGCGTACTCATCACCGCGGCCAAAATTGCCGCCAGAACCACACCGGCAATCCATGGATTGAACAGGATTTTAGTCAGTTCCATAAACACGGTTTCAGGATTGGCATTCACCACAGCAGCGAGTTCCGGATGTTGCTGGAAATAGGCAATACCAAAGAAACCTGCGGCCACTGCACCACCCAAACAAAGCGTCATCCAGGTCATCCCGATACGGCGTGCATTTGGAATCGACTTCACTGAATCGGCGGCCATGAAACGCACTAAAATATGCGGCTGACCAAAATAACCCAAACCCCATGCCATTAATGACAGGATCGCGATGGTACTCAGATCACCGACCAAGTTCATGGCCTGTGGACGTGCGGCTTCCAAAGCGAGCGTAACTTGCGACATATCTGAAAAAGTCAGGATGGTTACGATTGGCGTAAGAAGCAGGGCGAAGATCATCAGGGTTGCCTGAATGGTATCGGTCCAGCTGACTGCCAGGAAACCGCCAATAAACACATAACTGATGGTTGCAATCGCACTGATCCAGAGCGCTGTGCTATAAGACATGTCGAACATGCTTTCGAACAGACGTGCACCTGCCACCATGCCTGAAGCACAGTAAATTGCAAAGAAAATCAGAATGACAAATGCAGAAACCACACGCAGCACTTTTTTCTGATCGTTAAAACGGTTCGAGAAATAGTCCGGCAGGGTCAGGGCATTGTGCTGGACTTCGGTATGGACCCGTAAACGGCCCGCAACCAGCAGCCAGTTCAGCCATGCACCGATAATCAGACCAATCGCAATCCACATTTCAGACAGGCCAGAAAGATAAATTGCGCCTGGCAAGCCCATCAGCAGCCAGCCACTCATGTCGGAAGCCCCTGCAGAAAGTGCAGTTACGAAACTACCTAAACGTCGGCCCCCTAAGATGTAATCAGAAAAGTTGTTTGTCGCGCGGTATGCCATCAGGCCAATTACGACCATGCCGACAATATAAAAAAGAAAGGTAATTAAGGTTGGATTTAGGGAGCTCATACGGTATCCATTTTTAAGTTGGACAGTAGATCGAAACAAGGATTATGACAGATGCGAAAGACTTTAATCCGAAAGCCAGGCAACATCGAATCCAGAGGATTTCAAAAATAAACGCGAAATTTAACCATAAATTCACAATCTTTGCTGAGATTTTCTTATTTTGAAAGAAAATAGGCAACCAATTGGCTGCCTATTGTGAAGTATCTCTGAAACTTAGTGACGTCCCATCACACCGCGAATGGTATTCAGCACATCGGCAGGCAAGACCACAGTCTTGGCATTTGGAGACTTGGCCATATCCTGCATGGCTTTGACATATTGTTCACCCAACAGATAAGCCACAGGAATTTCCTTATCGCCAATTGCCTGACTCACCATATCAATCGCACGCTGTGAAGATTCTGCCAGTACGACTTGTGCTTCTGCATCACGACGTGACGCTTCCAGACGACCATCAGCTTCCAGAATGGCGGCCTGTTTTTCACCATCCGCTTTAGTGACGGTTGCACGACGTTGACGCTCTGCCGCTGCCTGTTCTTCCATCGCCGTCTGCATAGTCACAGAAGGTTTAATATCCTGGATTTCAACTGTCTTTAAAGTGATTCCCCAGTCTGAAATATCATCAGAAATGCTGGACTTTAAACGCGCCTTGATATGATCACGTGAAGATAAGGCATCATCCAGATCCATTTCACCCACGATTGAACGTAGCGAAGTTTGTACCAGGTTCTGAATTGCCCAGGAGTAGTTCTCAATCCCGTATACCGCTTTTTCAGGAGTTGTCAGGTTGATATAAGCCACCGCATTCATCAGCAAGACGGCGTTATCACGGGTAATTACTTCCTGCGAAGGAATATCCAGAACGATATCTTTGGTAGTGACTTTATAAGCCACTTCATCTACATAAGGAATCACAAAATTCAGGCCAGGATTAAGTGTGGTGTGGTATTTACCCAGACGTTGCACAATCCATTTATAGCCTTGTGGAACAATCCGTACACCTTTAAAAATGGTAATCGCAACAAAGGCCAAGAACGCAATAACAATGATAGTGCCAGGAGACATAATTTATTCACCTTTTTCGTTTTGATATTGAGTGCTGTGGGGCTGTACAACCAGGTCATTTCCCAGAATATCGACAACACGGACACGATCCCCAACCTGAACTTTATCCAGAGCACGGCAATCCCATTCATCCGAGCCTAAAACTGGCAGCGGAAAACGGACCCGGATCTGATCCTGTTCAAGATCGGTCTGAATCACCATGCCAATTTGGCCAATAGTGGCCTCACGCGACAAGCCGGCTTTGGTCTTGTCGATAGAAAGCGGCTTGATAAACTTGAACCAGAGCAAGGTACAAAGAACAGACAGGATGATCCAGGTCAGGATCTGGGTGGTCAGTCCCATCATCGGGAACATCCAGTACAGAATGCCGACCATAATGGCACCAATCCCGAACCAGAGGGCAGCAAAAGCGGGCAGGAGTAATTCTGACAGAATAAGAAGTATTCCCAATACAAACCAGTGCCAAGGTTCAAGAACTAATTCCATATCGTGACCTATATTGCTAAGTATTTAATTAATCATCATCTTTATATGATTTACTTCCAATGTAGCAGATGCTGCAGCAGATGAATATAAAAAATTTCTGATTAAAATTTTGCCGGTCGTGCAGGCTTGAATGCAGCCGGAGACTGCCTAAAATCACTGATGGCTTTTTCAATTGAACGGATTTTCAGTTGCGCGGCTTTTTCACCTTCAAGAATGGTCTCATTGCTGGCTTTTAAATCCAGCGTACCAATATGACCTACTTTAGGCTGGATCACGATATTAGCTTGCCTGAGTTCTTCATTGATACTTTGCTGACCCATAATATTAATAGTCTGGTCCAGTACGCCCCACATGTTGAGTGCTTTATTGCTGTCCGGACGTGCAGATATATCTACGGCAATAACAATATCTGCTCCCATATCTTTGGCCGTTTTTACTGGAATTGGACTAACCAGACCGCCATCGACATATTTTGTACCGCCAATTACAGCGGGCACAAAGACATTCGGAATACTGCAAGAGGCACGCACGGCTTGTCCGGCATTGCCTTTGATAAAGTCAGCTTTACGGCCATTGTCTAGGCGGGTTGCCACTGCCGCGAAGCGAATCGGGAACTGTTCAATCGGTTTATTCGCCACATTTTTATTGACGAAATCCTGCAGTTTCTGTCCGGCAATAATCCCTTGGCGGTTCAGGGTTAAATCACGAATATCGGATTCTTTAAAGTTCAAGGCGATTTGCTGCAACTGATAAGGAGATTTGCCGCTGGCATATAGACTGCCCACGAAGCTTCCGGCACTAGTTCCAGTAACAATCTTCGGTTTGATGCCGTGCGATTCGAGGACTTTGAGTACCCCGATATGGGCAAAGCCTTTGGCACCGCCACCACCGAGCGCAATAGCCACCACAGGTTCACGAGCCTGAAGAGGAGTAGAGGTTGTTGGGGTTTTAGTAGCTTTATCACATGCTGCAAGGCTTAAACCCAAGCAGCCAATCAGAGCATAACGGGTTAATTTCATTATAAAAAACTGGCGATTAAATCAACAAAATTCAGGCTATCACATCAAAAAAAGCCAGTTTTGCCTAGTCTTTTTTCAAAAGCTTTTGTAACGGCTTGGCAACCCAATCCGGATTTTTGGCCGAAAATTTACCTTCATAATGCTTATAGATCTGTTCCAGATCATATTCATAATCACCTGTCAGGTGATATACACCGAGGATATGAATGGCCTTGATGTCATAGTCAAAGGAAAACATCACGATCGGCAAATTGGCTGCCTTGGCAATATGATAAAAACCGCTACGGATTTTTTCCGGTCCCTTACGCGAACCTTCCGGTGCCATACCGACCCAGATCCGGTCTGCTTTATTAATCACATCAACAATCTGTCGGGTATGACCTTGCGGTGTATCGCGTACTACAGGAACTACACCGATCCATTCCAGAATGGGTTTAAGCGGAGTACGAAACAGGCTGTCTTTACCAAAAATCGTAATCTGAATACCCAGACCGAGTAGAGCATTAAAGCCTAACCAGGCATCGATATTCGAGGTATGTGGGGAAATAATTGCCACTGCTTTAGGCAGGTTAGGGAACTCGCCTTTGAGCTGCCAGCCCTGAACCAAAAATAGCTGTTTAAACAGGGTTTGGCTCAGTTTACCTCCGCGGGAGGGAACCAGGGGAGGGAGTTTGGGAAAGCGTGTTGTACTCATCGATGTCTCATCCTGAAACGTATTTTTCTTTATTTTTGATCATATTAGACTGTTGTAAAATCTGGATCATTGGCAAAATGTATGGCGATGATGGATGCTTTTAGCATTTTTACCTTAAGGACCTGCGCTGAATATGCGGAATACTTATATTTTATTGTTTTCCCTATATTGGGCACAGGGGCTCCCGGTCGGGTTTATGACCCATGCCTTGCCGGTCATTCTGCGGGCTGAAGGCGTATCTCTGGCACATATTGGTGGCTTTGGCCTGCTCATGCTGCCATGGTCGATAAAAATCTTCTGGGCACCTTTAGTTGATCGCTATGGATCAAGATCCAGAGGCCATTATCGAAGCTGGATTATTCCTTTGCAATGGCTTTCTGTCGCTGTGCTGATAGGACTGTCTTTTTTGCCGATCCAAGCTTTAAACCAGCCGCTGTATCAGCTGATCTTTTTTATCACGTTGTTAGTGATGAATGGGATCGGTGCTACTCAGGATATTGCTACAGATGGACTGGCAGTCAATATTCTGAAAAATGAACAGCAACACTGGGGTAATACCTTTCAGGTGATTGGCTCCCGCTTGGGCTTTATTGTTGGAGGCGGGGCAATCCTGTGGTTACTCGATTTTTTGCATTGGCAGATAACCTTTTTACTGCTGGCAGCTCTGGTCTTTCTGAATACTTTACCGGTGTTATGGTTTAAAGAGCCGGATCATCAAAAGATGGTTTCTTCATCATCTGAAAAATTACCTGCTCGGACTAGAATCAAAGCTTATTTTCAATATTTTTTAGCTGATTCTACCTTGGCGACATGGCTGCTGGTTTTACTGACCTTTAAAGTGGCAGATGGTCTGTCTGGGCCCTTATTAAAACCTTTGATGGTCGATTTGGGACTGAGTTTTAGTCAGATTGGTATTTATGTCACCATGCTTGGTGCTTTTGCAGCATTAATTGGCGCAGGGCTAGCAGGCTGGTGTTTGAAATACTGGTCGCGCAGCTGGAGTTTAATGATTTTCTCTATTCTGAAAATACTCAGTCTAATTGCTTATGCCTGGCTGGCTGCACAATATGAAGCCCAGAACAAAGTAGCAAACTGGATCATTTATCTTATCAATGCTGCCGAGGATATGATATCGGCCATGCTCCTAGTGGTTATGCTGACCTTGGTGATGCAATACAGCCGCAAGCATCTGGCAGGAACTGATTTCACTTTTCAGGTCGCCTTGATGGCTACTGTAAGCGGGGGACTTTATAGCCTGAGCGGGCTACTAGGGAACGCTTTAGGTTACCAAAACTATCTAAATTTGATCGTAATCATTGCAATTTTTTGCCTGATTCCTATTTTCCGATGGATGAAAGTAGCGAAAAATATTTAAAATCTCTTATGAATAAGTAAGTTAATTGACTCCCCACCTAAAGTATTAAAAAGAATATGTAAATATTTTTTTAATAATTTTGTAATATAGGCGCCGTGTGTATTATTTGTAACAAAATAAGTTAAAGGATTTTTTAATGAAAACTAAGTTAGCAACAGCAATCGCACTCAGCCTTTTAGCGGGGACTACATTTGCAGCACCAACTTTCTATGGTGAAATTGATGCAACAGTAGATTACTTACCTGAAGACAATGCCAGCGGTAACCGTGATGTTGTGGAATTAAATAGTAATAACTCATTTATCGGTATTAAAGGTGATGAAAAACTGACTGATCGTTTAAGTGGTCTTTATCAAGCTGAATTTACATTCTATGTAGATAATGGGGGAAGCAGCGATACATTTGTTCCACGTAACCTTTTAGTCGGTTTAAAAGATGAAAAGCTGGGTACAGTAAAATTGGGTAAAATCGATACACCTGTGAAACAGCTTTCTGCGGTAGTTGATACGTTTAATAACTATATTGCAAATAGAGCTGACGTAAATGGTATTTTTACTGGTGAGAACCGTATTGATAACGTTGTAGTTTATGAAGCTCCAGCACTCGCTGTAGGTGAAGGTAAACTTAAAGCAACTACACTTTTGGCTACGGGTGAAGCTAGTGGTATCAGCTCTTCTAAAGGTGGTGCTAAAGTTGCAGGCCGTGGTTTAGGCGATGCATGGTCAGCATCTGTAGTATATGACAGTAAACCTGTAGTTTTAGGTCTTGGTTATGACAAAGCGATTCCATCAAACTTTGCAGGTCGTGGCTTTGTAAATGCTTCTGCTCCAGAAGTAACAGGTGGGGTAGCAGGTAGTGCATTCGCAGCAGCCAACACTGTTCGTGCGATTGGTCGTGTTAACCTTGATGGCGGTCTATCTCTACGTGCTCTATATCAAACTTCAGAAGTTGAAGAGGTTGCGGGTAATGATGCTGCAGCTACCATCATTGATGATGCACAAGGCTGGTTAATTGGTGCTGAATACAACCTGCCAAATGCAAAAAACTGGACAGTTAAAGGCCAATATAGTCAGAACACGACTGAATTTAACAATGGAACAGCTGATTACGAAGCACAGCAAATCTTGTTAGGCGCAGACTATGCATTCTCTAAACAAGTTAAAGCATATGGCTATGCAGGTGCCTTATTCCTTGAAAGAGGCGCAGCTGAAACTAAACAACCAGTAGTTGGTACAGGTATTGAATACAAGTTCTAATTTTAGAACAAAATAAAAGCGGTGCTCCGGCATCGCTTTTTTTATGTCTGAAACAACAAAACTTAGCAATTTTAGGTCTAATCCTGAAAGTTCCTAGCTGTTACCATGACAGAAAACTTTCAATTCCTTTTTAAATTATGACCATTCAAGCTGTTCTATTCGATCTCGACAATACCTTGACGCACCGTGACCTGACGACACAGGCCTATAGCCGTTATCTGGCGGAGTATTATGCTTCGGCACTAGCACAGGTTGAGCTTGAGAAAATTATCGAAATTGTACGACGCATTGATAATGGCGGTTATCCGAAAAAGGAATTGCTGACTCATGGCAGTATTGGCGCTTCAGCTGCATATGCATTGTTGCAGGAATTATCCTGGTTAACTCCACCAGATCTAGAGGAGCTAGCGCAGTTCTGGTTCAGCGAGTTTGGACGTTTCGCCGTAGAGATGCCGCAAGCAGGGCAAGTATTAAAACAGCTTAAAACTGAAGGTTATCGCTTGGCCATTGTATCCAATGGCGGACATGAGACCCGATTAAATACCATTCGCGGTTTAGGTATTGCAGAGTATTTTGATGAGATTGTCAGTTCAGGATTGGTCGGCTTTAATAAACCGCAACCGGAAATTTTCCAGATTACCGCAGAGCGTTTAGGCGTGCGTCCATAGCAGTGTCTTTATATTGGTGATCATCCTGTCAATGATATTCAAGGCGCAACAGCCGTAGGTATGCATGCTTTGTGGATGCAAGGTTTCCATCCGGATGCCGGACATATTCAATATAAGATTCAGCAATTACCAGAAATCTTTGATCATTTGCAGCGGCTTAAGCAGCTTTAAGTAATCCGGTGACTATTCATGGCTTTTGCCCATTGGTGAGAATGACAGCGTGGACAAGTTTGTTCCGCTTCTTTTAAATGCTGGACTTGACCGCAATAAATACAAGCATAAAGCTCTTCTGGCTTGACTTCTTTGACTATGCAGCAGGATTTAGGGAAAAGCGGGAGCCCATGCCGAACATCATCTGGATGGAAATATAAAATGCTGAATTTACCGTCAGTTTCCAGTAAACCCAAACGAACCTGACCTAAATGTTCAATGCCTTGCTGACGCATCTCAGCAAAGAATTCATCGTGGGACATTTTGCCTTTTTTAATTTCATCAATGACCAGTAAACCATCTTCCACAATATGAATCGGTTTGCCTTCGAGCAGGTCTTCAAACCATTGAAATTTCATCATGAGCCAGGTGGTCAGACGATACAGGAAAATGATCACCGACATGATCAGCGCTGCCTGGATCAAGGGGAGATCTTCTGTAAACATCGGATCGCCAGCAATGGAACCCAAAGCAAGAATGATGGTGACTTCAAAGATCGAAAGTTGTCGTACCCCACGTTTACCTGTCAGCCGTAGAAACAGGATAATCATCGCGTACATCACTACACAGCGCAGCAAAATCTCTGTGGCAAATTCCCAGGTCGTATCATTTATAAATATGGTGGCCCAGTCCATTGTTATTATTCCAGATCACTCTTTGTTACGAGTCTATCAATCTCGGCTGTTAGTTTGCTGCTGTAATTGTGTAAGTTTTTGAATAAAAATAAATTATGTTTTTTGAATGTGATTGCTATGAGTGAAAGATATAGCGATTTTAAGAAAATAAGATAGATATTTCATGTAAATATTGATTGATTATTCAACAGATTAAATTTGAACCAGTTCACATTTTACTCTGTGTGATTTTTAATCAGTACAAATAATATCCTACTGAAATATATCAAGATAAAATCTGAGCAATTTCCTAGGAATAATGAGCACTATTTAATGATTTGTAATCAAATAACTTGATAATTATAAATTTCTGTATGTTGTGCCCTGAAAAATATAGCGATTAGATCAAGCTAAAAATCTGTTTTTTAAATTAAAAATATTGATTTTGACTTCCAAGAAAGGATGTATTGTGAAAAAGATATTCACGCTTTTAACGGTTATGGGCTTAAGTACAGCGGTATTTGCAGATGCAGACTGGAACTATGATCAGCCTGAACAATGGTCGACTCTAAACCAGAAATATTCAGCCTGTAATGGACTGAACCAGTCACCAATCAATATCGAGCGAACAGTCAAAGCCGAACTGGAACCGCTCAAGTTTAGCTATAACACTATGATTCACACAATTGAAAATAAAGGTCATACCGTTCAGGTAGACTTTGCTCAAGGCGGAGAATTACAGCTGGATGGTGAAACTTTTGTGCTGAAACAGTTTCATCTACATAGCCCAAGTGAGAACCTAATTAAAGGCAAGAGCTATCCTCTAGAGATTCATTTTGTCCATGCCAATACTCAAGGTGAACTTGCTGTAGTGGCGATGATGTTTGCGCAGGGTACAGAAAATCCGATGCTTAAACGTATGTGGAATCGCTTGCCGAAAAAGCAAGGTGAAAAAGTCGTCTTGAAAACTCCGCAACCTGTAAATGAGATGTTGCCTAAGAATCTGGATTATTACCGCTTTAGTGGTTCGCTGACGACACCACCATGTTCTGAAGGTGTGCGCTGGTTGATTTTGAAAGAGATCCAACAGGCCTCTGCGACACAGATTTCAGAATTTTCCAAGTTAATGGGTCATCCAAATAACCGTCCAGTGCAGTCCTTAAATGGCCGTGTGGTACTGGAATAACAAAAATCTGGATGAAAAAGCTGACTTAGTTCTGCTTTTTTTAATTCTGATACAAATTTCAATAGCCTAAGGTCAAAAGAACTTTGTGGCGAAAGCTGAACGAATTAATATAGATAAGATTTCCTTGGGTCTTTCTGCTGCCATGCTCTTTGACTTAAAAACCATGATCCAGCCATTCACAGCGCTTTCGCCACAGCAGAAGAAGCTGGATCGTCTGATTGATAAAATCGAACAGCAGAAGCTGGAGTTAAAACAATGGCAACAGGCTGAAGAAGACCTACAGCAATATACGCATAAAACTTTCATGCCGGTCTATCATGAATTACATGGTGTGCTGTTTGAGCAGCTCGAACAGCTCTGGAAGCACTTGCAGGAAACAGATTTTACCAAGGTCGAGTTGGTAGTACTGGATCAGAAGATTCAATACCTGGCAGATTATCTGCAAGATTCTCAGGCGATGTCAGCGCAAGAAGCCAATAAGGTCAATGAAATCTTCATCTATTATCAGCAACGCGCTGAACATGCTCAATTCAGAAAAAGCCAAAAAAAGACCAATGAACTGGAAAGGTTTTTTAAGAATGAAAATGTCCCAGATCCGGCTGATGTTGAGGGATTTGAAGAATGGGCCTCTGATCATTTTCAGCATATCCGCGAGCAGGCCAAACTAAAACGCCAGCAGGAAAAGCAGGAACAGGCAGCCGCAATGGCAGAGCAGTCAGTGAAATCGGTATATTTAAAGATTGCTGCAGCGATTCATCCGGATCGTGAAGCAAATGACGTAAAGAAGATTAAAAAGACTGAATTGTTGCAACGTGCCAATGAGGCTTATGCAGAACAGGATTTGTTTGCCTTACTAAAAATGCAGCTTCAGATTGAGCAAGATCGAGATCCTTCGCAAAAGAGTTTAAGTGCAGAGCAAGTCAAGCTGTATCAACTGGCTTTGGATGTGCAGAGCCAGAAGTTACAAGAGCAGATTGATGCATTGATCAATCGATTGGTCTGGTCATCAAAAACCAGAATTGCAGTCAAAAAGGCAAAAGGTAAGGTTCAAATTGCTGATCTGTATAAACAGATTGATGAAGATACTTCCACTATCAAGCAGCAGATTAAGGTCGAAAAAGAACGCCTGATGTATATCAAAAAGGTAAGTGGATTAGAGATGTTTTTAAGGCGTGGGATGCTTTAAGGTTTTTCTACCTCTTCCTTGGGGAGAGGTTATAAAATCTGCTAATCTCACAAAAAATAAAAAATACCATGAACAAAAAGCTTTCTCCTCAACTTTTAATTTTCGCCAAATTCATGCGCCACACTGCCACCGATGCTGAGCACCTCATGTGGCAAATCCTTCGTGCCAAACGTTTTATGAATCTTAAATTTCGTCGTCAGCATGTGATTGAGCCTTATATTGTGGATTTTTACTGTCATGAAATTGGTTTGGTGATTGAGTTGGATGGCAGTCAGCATGGAACGGATGATGCTATGGAATATGATGCTGAAAGAACCAAGTTTTTGGAGGCTTTGGGTTTGAGAGTTGTGAGGTATTGGAATAATGAAGTGTTGTTAGAAACTGATGATGTATTAGATGATTTATGGAAAGTGTGTTTAGGGCTTAAAAGTAAAAACACCTCTCCCTAACCCTCTCCTAAAAGGAGAGGGAATTTCATTACTAAATCCATGCAAGCATTAATTCAAATGACGCTCCCTCTCCCTATGGGAGAGGGCTGGGGTGAGGGTACTAGATATGGACACTTACATGATCACGAGCGACACATACTCCATTTTTTATAATGTAGCATTCAACCCAATGTTCACCACAGAAACTAGACTTTTCCTGAAGGCGAGAATCTTTGTGCTTTCCGAAAGTACTATCTTGTAATGCACCACGTTCTTGATTTTTTGCTACGGCAGCAGGACCAATATTACGTACCTTCCACTTGACTTGATATGGTGGTTCTACATCTGTATCCCTGATGTGGAACTCCAAATTTCTACTTATAGGAACTTTATAATTAGACAAAGCTTTCTTAAGCATTTTCCAAGTTATTGATTCCTGACTAATAGAGTAATCAATAGATAGATAATTTCTAATATCAACTTTTCCATTATAAGCATATTCAATAAATTGTTCGTTAGGAGCTTTCTTACGAACAAGGAAACTCTCGTGAAGTTGCTCTAATTCTTCTTCTGGGAAGTTCACCCCAAATACTTTTGACCATTTTTCATTAGCAAGAGATTCATCTTCTAAAGCTTCAAGGCATAATTGATAAGCTTTTTTGATTTTTCTATGATTTTGCCACGAACCATGTACATTTTGCTTACTACCTGGTGCTTTCCAAATTTTTTGATCAGGTGAAAGCTCGTATTGGTCAAATAAATATTTAAAAAAGTCTTTTACTAACTCACCATACTTCTTATAACTAATATCTTTATATTCTTCAGTTTGTGTAAGAAAGTTAAAAACTAAAGTATCAATCCAAAGACCTGAACACTTGGCACCAACATGGTTTTTCCAAGAGCGCACCATCCGACATAAATGACGGTAAGTATCATTTCCGTATTCTAAATTTAGTGTACGAGTGGCTTCTATTTCAAGCTTAGGTTTTGTTTTTCGCCAACGCCCCCCATTATTAGTATCAGGAAATGTATACACATTGAGATCTAAGCTTCCATCTTCATTTTTATCTAAATAGAAAGTCGGTAAAACTTCGATTCGAAATCCGTCTAAATCGATTCCTACGATTTGACCATCTGCTTTGACTTGTTCATTGTTATAGACAGTTTGAATAGCTTTTTTAACATCTTTAATTCTTCTGTAAACCATTGAGTATTAATTTTTTTTGTCCAAAACATTTTAATATGAGCGTACCAATCACTACCAAAAATATGCTTTTCAAAAGCTAATTTTTGTTGTTCATCATTAAGCTGATGCATTTGATCTATATAGGAATCTAACTGATTGTTATTAGATGCTTTTACTGCAAAATAAAGACTTTTAAATTTTTTTTCAACTTCTTGAAGAGCTAAAGCTCCATCTAAGTAATTTTTATCGTCATATTTTGAAATATATACACAAATTACACCTGCTATTATTCCAGTCACTACGAGCGCGGTAATAGCATTAAGGTTTTGGTATGCTAATAATAAGATGCCCAAAATAACACCACCCACAGTCAGTCTTGTACTTGTTTTAGTAGCAATGTCGTAGGTAGAAAAGCATTTATCTTTGCCATAACTTGTAGCATAAGCATAGGTTGCAATTTCGTGTAATAGCTCGTCTTTTGTCATGTAATTCAGGTATTTATTGTGTTACACGTTTTATGGTGATTAGTTCTACAATTTCAATACTAATTATTACAAAAAAACCCTCACAAAGAGGGTTTTTTTGTGAATCAAACTAACAACACATTAAAGCGCCGCAATCTGCTCCATATTTGCTTTAATCTTCGCTAACTGGTCAGCAAATTCAGCCAGTTTCGCACGTTCACCTTCAACTACAGCAGCAGGAGCTTTTGCCACGAAACCTTCATTCGAAAGTTTGTTGGCAATCTGGTCATGCTGTTTTTGAACCTTGTCTAAGTCCTTTTGTAGACGACCCAATTCCGCTTTAGGATCAATCAAGCCCTTCATTGGAACGAATACAGACACGTGACCAACGACTGAAGATGAAGAGAGCGGAGGTTGCTCGCTGTCGCCTAAGAAGGTGATGCTTTCAACTTTCGCCAATGCTTTGAACAATGCTTCAATACGCGTGATCTGTGCTTTTTCAGCTTCAGTGGTGTTCTGAAGAAGAACTGGTAACAGACGCGCATTACCTAAGCCCATTTCACCACGGATGTTACGTACCGCACCGATCAAACCTTGCAGCCATTGCATATCTGCTTCAGCCTGTTCGTTGATCTTCGCTTCATCTGCAACAGGGTATTGAGCCAGCATGATAGTTTCGCCAGAGATCCCCAGTTTAGGAGCAAGCGTTTGCCAGATTTCTTCAGTCAGATACGGCATGATTGGATGCGCAAGACGTAAAGATGCTTCCATCACAGCCAGTAACACACGGCGAACTTCAGCTTTACGCTCTTCAGACACGTTTTCATCATTCAGAACTGGTTTGGTCAGCTCAACATACCAGTCACAGTATTCATTCCAGATGAACTCGTAGATCGCTTGTGCAGCCAAGTCTAAACGGTAAGTCGCGAAGGCTTGCTGAACTGCTTGTTCCGCTTTTTGCAGACGGCTCACGATCCATTGTTCTGGCAATTCCCAAAGATCAGGACGAGCAGTTTGACCAACCGTTTGACCTTCAACATTCATCATCACGAAACGGGTACCGTTCCAGATTTTGTTGGCGAAGTTACGGTAACCTTCAACACGTTTCATGTCGAACTTAATGTCACGGCCAGTGTTGGCAAGCGCACAGAAGGTAAAACGAACTGCATCCGTACCGTAAGCCTGAATACCTTCTGGGAATTCTTTACGGGTTGATTTTTCAATCTTCGCTGCCTGTTTAGGGTTCATCAGACCGAAAGTACGTTTTTGTACCAAGGTTTCCAGATCAACACCATCAATCAGGTCTAATGGATCAAGTACGTTACCCTTAGATTTAGACATTTTCTGACCTTCACCATCACGTACCAGACCGTGTACATACACAGTTTTGAATGGTACTTGTGGTGTGCCATCTTCATTTTTCATGAAGTGCATGGTCATCATGATCATCCGGGCAACCCAGAAGAAAATGATGTCGAAACCAGTGACAAGAACATCAGTCGGGTGGAAAGTATTCAAGAAATAGTTTTCTTTATCTTTCGCTTCGTCGCCAGTCCAGCCTAATGTTGAGAATGTCCACAAACCAGAAGAGAACCAGGTATCCAGTACATCTTCGTCCTGTTTCAATTCAACTTCAGGTGCAATACCGTGTTTCGCACGAACTTCTTCTTCGTTACGACCGACAAATACATTGCCTTCAGCATCGTACCAGGCCGGAATACGGTGACCCCACCACAATTGACGCGAGATACACCAGTCCTGAATGTTATTCATCCATGACATGTACATGTTGCTGTACTGCTCAGGAACGAACTTGATACGGCCATCTTTAACCGCTTCAATTGCAGGTTCAGCCAGTGGCGCAATTTTTACATACCATTGGTCTGTCAGTAATGGCTCAACGATCACACCTGAGCGGTCACCGCGAGGTGGTTTTAGTGTGTAAGGTTGGATTTGGTCTAACCAGCCTTCAGCTTCTGCTTGCTCAACCAGTTTTTTACGTGCTTCAAAACGCTCTAAACCAATGTAGTCTGCAGGCGCAGGGATGGTTTTAGAAATCTGTTCGCCCGCTTTCGCGATGTATTCAAACTCAGCCAGAACTTCGGCATTTTTGTTGAAGATGTTGATTAGTGCCAGACCACAGCGTTTACCCACTTCATAATCATTGAAGTCGTGTGCAGGTGTAATTTTTACACAGCCTGTACCGAATTCTTTTTCAACATATTCGTCAGCAACAATGGCAACGGTACGGCCAGTAATAGGCAATACGATATTTTTACCGACAAGATGTGCATAACGCTCATCTTCAGGGTTGACCGCAACCGCAGTATCACCGAGTAATGTTTCTGGACGAGTGGTTGCAACGACAATATGGTCTTTGCCATCTTGAGTGCGAAGCGATTTATCTTCAAAGAAATATTTGAAGTGCCACAATGAGCTTTGTTCTTCTTTATCAGATTCTACTTCAAGGTCAGACAGGGCGGTTTGCAGTTTAGGGTCCCAGTTCACCAGACGTTTGCCGCGGTAAATCAGGCCTTCTTCATGCAGTTTCACGAATACTTCTTTAACCGCGTTGGATAAACCTTCATCCATGGTGAAGCGTTCACGTGACCAGTCTACTGAAGAACCCAAACGACGGATTTGACGGGTAATGTTACCGCCAGACTGTTCTTTCCATTCCCAGACTTTTTCGATGAACTTTTCACGGCCCAGATCATGACGACTTACGCCTTGAGCACCTAACTGACGCTCAACAACCATCTGAGTTGCGATCCCCGCATGGTCAGTACCTGGCTGCCATAAGGTATTTTTGCCTGACATACGGTTATAACGAGTCAAGGCATCCATGATGGCATTGTTAAAACCATGACCCATGTGCAAGCTACCAGTGACGTTTGGCGGCGGAATCATGATACAGAATGATTCACCTTTTTGAGACGGCTTGAAGTAACCGCGCTCTTCCCAGGTTTGGTACCATTTTTTCTCGATCTCGGTCGGATCGTAGGTCGTAGCAATATTTTGCGCTGAATCAGTCATAGTCTAAACAGATCAAAAGTGGATAAAAAATTGCATCTATTGTAGCAAAAAAATCAAGGCATGCGGCAGCTTAACCAAAAGCAAACTTTCGCCAATTGGCAGTTGCCTGAACTCAACGTATGATAGATTGATAAAAACGCGACTCATCGCAGACGATTAAAAAAAGGATAACAAGATGAGCTATAGCATTTCTCTCAAGATTCACCCCGATACCCATCAACGCTTTAAAGACCTGCATTCCCGATTTAATGCCGGTGAGCAGGAAAGCCTGGCCAAACTGCTCGGTGAAAATCTGGCCGATATTGCCTGTGAAATTATTGACCAGATTTTTGGTCGTGTGGTGCAGCTCTCTAGCTCCCCAGATCAGGAATCCGAAAAAGTCATTCAACAGATTTTAGAAACGACTCGCAAATATATGCCATGGTCGGTTTCTTTCTTTGGTAATGATCGGCTGATTCCTATGGTGAACTATCTGTACAAGATGACCCATGAAAATGAAGATGGATACTTTGTTCGCTATCCGGTAGAACGCATGCTGATCACGGAACTGCTGGGCTGCGTGGAGCAGATGAAAAGTGGCAATAACCAGTATGTCTCACCGGCATTGAAAGCTTTTATTCAGGTGGTGGATCAGGGTGTGACGCATCTGGTGCGTGAACCAAAAAAGATGCTGAAATTTAATGTGGTGGTGGATAAAACATTGAATGGTGTGATTCACCTGACCACACAACTGGGTTATAAACGTTTTGATAAACTCGGTAGCCTCTATGATGCGGATACCATGAGTTATTATTTTGAGCAGTTGCTGGCATTTCTGGAAGATGAAATGCCGCCAGGAACACATTCATATAAAGAGGGTGACAGGATTTAATGGCAAAACTAGAAAATTTACAGGGAAAAGTAGTCTGGATTACCGGAGCATCTTCAGGAATTGGTAAGGCACTGGCTGAAGAATGTGCTGCCCAAGGTGCACAGATAGTATTGACTGCACGACGTTTGGAAGAACTGGAAAAAGTCCGTTCAGGACTGGTGAATCCTGATCAACACATCTCAGTCGTGGCCGATATTACTGATGAAAGTCAGGTACGCACGGCTTATGAACAGGTGCTGAGTGAGAAAGGCCGCATTGATTGGCTAATCAATAATGCCGGACTCAGCCAGCGTGCCCTGATTCAGGAAACCACCATGCAGACTGAACGCGCCATTATGGAAGTCGATTATTTCTCTCAGGTGTTTTTCACCAAAACAGTTTTACCGACATTTTTAAAACAGAAATCTGGCCGGATTGCTTTTATTTCCAGTGTGGCCGGCCTGCTTGGAACTCAATATCGGGCGTCTTATTCAGCAGCCAAAGGCGCGATTCATATGTGGGCGAATAGCCTGCGCGCTGAAATGGCAGATCAGGGTATTCAGGTATCCGTGATTTTTCCGGGCTTTATTAAAACCAATGTGTCTTTTAATGCCTTAAATGGGGAAGGCAAACCTCAGGCCAAGCAGGATGAAGCGATTGAAAATGGCCTGGAACCGGCTGATTTTGCCCGTCAGACTGTAGAAGCATTGAAACGTGGCGAAGAATATATCGTGGTGGGTGGCTCTAAAGAAAAACTAGGTGTTTTAGTTTCACGTCTATCGCCAAAAGTGTTGTATAAGATGATTCGCAAAACGAAAGTGAAATAATCTGCCTGCAAGATCAAGCTGGTTGTTATCGGTTACAGGTTTATTGCTCCATAGAAATAGACCTGTAATCTGAAAATAATGTGCTCATCTTTATTCTCTTCCATTTTTAAGATTTCTTATCTTGTCCAATGAATTCATTTATTTTTTCTATCTCTTTTGCCCATATCCCATTTTCACAACATAAAACTGCATAAAAGTAGCAAAATCGTCTTCAGTATTCAGTTTTAATAAAAATGATATAAAAGATTGAGATGGGAACATTTGCCATGAAAACGCCGGTACCGGATTATTTGAATCATGTGCTTTCTGCTTGTCATGATAATAAAAAAGGCGCACTGGCAGATTACATTCCTGAGCTCGCGTCGGTTAATCCTGACAAGCTCGGACTTGCACTATCGACCGTAGACGGGACCATTTATTCTGCCGGGGATGATGACGTTGAATTTACCATGCAGTCTCTTTCCAAGCCTTTTGCCTATGCGCTTGCAATCAAAGAGCTAGGGCTAAAACAGGTTCTGGAAAAAGTGGGTGTAGAACCTTCGGGAGAGGCCTTTAACCAGATTTCGTTAGAAAAAGAACGGAATATTCCCAAAAATCCGATGATTAATTCTGGCGCGATTACCACACATTCTCTGATTCCTGCCAAAAAAACAGTATCACGTGCTGAACAGTTACGCCGTTTTCTCAGTGGGCTGGCTGGACGTGAATTGTCCTTTGATGAGCAGGTGTATAATTCTGAGATTAAAACGGCTTTTCGTAATATGTCGATTGGCTACATGCTACGTACCGTTGGTGTGCTGGATGAAGATCCTAAAGAAATCGTACATGGTTATATCAAGCAGTGTGCAATTAAGGTCACCGTCAAAGATCTGGCGGTGATTACCAGTATCTTGGCCAATGGTGGTGTGCATCCCAAGACAGGTAAGCGCATGCTGGATCGGGCTTTAGTCCGGCAATTGCTCAGTGTCATGCTGACCTGCGGTATGTACGATGCTGCTGGGGACTGGCTGACCACAGTGGGTATTCCTGCCAAGAGCGGCGTGGCAGGTGGCATTATTGGAGTGCTGCCAGGGCAAGTTGGGATTGCGGTATTTTCTCCGAAAATTGATGAGCATGGTAATAGTGTACGTGGGGTCAGAATCTTTGAAAATCTGTCGCACGATATGGGACTGCATCTCATGGAAGGTACGCCGTCAGCACAGACCATTTTGCAAAGTCGTTACACAGTGGGGAAAAAGAATAACGTCGTGGTTTATGAACTGCGTGGCGTATTGCAGTTTACCGAGTCTGAAATGCTGCTACGCATTTTGCAGGATGAACCTGAAGGTAAAAGTACCATTATCCTCGATTTGACTAATCTCACTTTGATGCATGATGTCGGTGCTCGAATGCTGTTTGAAGGTGTAGATCGTTTAAAACAGGATGGACATAAAGTACTAGTCGTAGATTCAGAAGGTTTGCTGGATAAGGACCAGTTGAAGGGTAGAAAAAGGGTGGTGGTGACGGAGGAGTTGGAGAAGTTTTTGGAAAGGTTCAAATGAGACCCCTCCCTTGCGCAGCAGTGCTGCTTGTATCTTGATTGATATAGTGATTAGCTACCACTATACGCAAATTGTAGAGTTTGGAGTGCTGCTAAAATCTTAAATTTGAACCTGAGATAAAACCTACAATTTGCCCTTATCCCTCATACAACTCTGAACG
>NZ_VPDM01000012.1:0-91024 GCF_013417645.1 Acinetobacter sp. YH12236 | reverse complement strand
AAGTGAAGGTAAAGAATGTTGAAGGGTGCAATCTAAATTTTCAGATAAAGTCATAAAAAAATGAGCGTATTTACATACACTCATTTTTACTACATTTTACTAATATTTGCTTAACTGACTGGCATTACTTATCAATAAGGGCTTTTAAATTTCTTATTTATTGTATTTAGAAATGATATTTCACTAAAGCACTCACGTTATTTTCATCCGCATCCGCAATACCGTATTTGTTATTCCAAACCGAATGCTCAATACCGAGATATAAATTGATATCAGGAGAAATATGCTTACCGACATTCCATTTCCACTGAGTCGTCCAGTTCATCTCGCTCGCATGATCATCTTCAGCAGTTGACCAGTCCAGGAAGCCATCTACCAGGAATTCTTCAGTACCCAATTTAAATGGCACACCATAGGTCAAGGTGAGCTGATAGTCGTCTTCCATATTTTCGTTATTTACACGATAAAGATTCACGCTGGCATAATTGAATTTTGGAATAGCCAGGTCGAAACCTACGCCGTACAGGAAGTTATCAAAACCTTCACCACCTTCCCAAGTCGTTGCTACCAGAACATCTTTCACTGGACCAAATGCCAGCTTTTGACCTGAAACTTCACCCAGACTTAAACGTGGTGAAAATTCAAAATAGCTTGATTTAATATCGTCAGAACCACGCATACGGTCAATGAAAAAGAAGACATCTGCATATTTAACTTTTGCAGCGTATTCAACAGTTAGGGTTGCCTGTTTTTCATCTACAACTTCATAGTTTTCCCCATAAAGCCCAGTAACGCTAAAATCCTGCCAGACTGGTTTTGCCTGTGCAGATGCTGCACCCCATGCAAGTAATGTTGCAGCAGCAACTTGAGTAAATTTCATAAATAAGGTTCCCCAATGGAATTAAAAATCTCATTCTGGATTAAGCAAGAACAAAGCCAACTTTTTTAATTTTTGATAAAAAAGCCCATGCCTGGCATGGGCATATGGAGGAAATCATACTTTAATGCAGCGTTTCTGCAATCTTTTCCGGAACCTCTGTTTTCGACTTGAACATTTGCAGATGATTAAACAGAATGTTTAAAAGGATCGCCATTAAACAGGTTGAACTGATGCCAGAATGAAATAGGGTTTGAAACCATTTTGGAAAATTAGCATAGAAAGAATAGTCAATAATCGGGATCATGCCGGCTGCAATTGAAGTTGCAACAATAATCAAATTCTTTTGCTCGTTATAATCAATTTTTGCCAGAGTTCGGATGCCGCTTGCAGCCACTGTACCAAATAGTACCAATCCTGCACCACCAAGTACCGGAACCGGAATTGCGGCGATTAGTCGGCCCATAATTGGAAGTAATCCCAAAACCACTAAAATCATACCGCCAGCAGCGACCACAAAACGGCTTTTAATCCCGGTAATGGCTACCAGCCCGACGTTCTGTGCAAAAGCACTTTGCATGAATGAACCAAAAATCGGTGCAACTGCACTTGAGAACATATCTGCACGCAGACCATTGGAAATACGTTCTGAATCTACTTTGGTTCCAACAATTTCACCTACAGCAATAATATCAGCTGTTGTTTCAGTCATAATCACCAGCGTCACGATCAGCATGGAAATGATTGCACTGAGTTCAAAAGTTGGCATGCCGAAAGCAAAGAAACTCGGAAATTGTACCCATGCACCATTGCCGACTTTACTAAAATCGCCAAAACCAAACAGATAAGCCAGCATTGAACCCAATACGATCGCTAATAAAATAGACAGGCGACGAATCGAGGCATTTCTGCTCAAATTTAGACAGATCACAATAGCCAAGGTCATCACGGCCAGACTGATATTTTCTACACTTCCCCATTCAGGTGCATTTTTATTGCCTCCCATCATCCAGCGAAAGGCTACAGGTAAAAGTGATAAACCAATAATGGTAATCACACAGCCGGTCACGACTGGCGGGAAAAAGCGGATAATTCTAGAAAAATAAGGTGCAAGGAAGAAACCAATTAATGAAGCTATGATGACTGCACCATAAACGGCTGATAAGCCGCCACCTGTAGTTACAATCGCCACCATCGTCGCCACACCCGCAAAGGAAACCCCTTGTACCAGTGGCAATTTAGCCCCGATATATTTCACTCCAATGGTTTGTAAAATCGTAGCCAGACCGCCAACAAACAATGCAGCCGCAATCAATAAACCGATTTGTGTAGCTTCCAAACCTGCGGCAGTACCCACAATGAGTGGTGGTGCGATAATACCACCGTACATGGTCAATACATGTTGCAAGCCATAGGCTGCACTTTTGCCTGCGCCCAGATATTCATGTTCTGGTGAAATGTTTGTGCTTTGTTCTGCCATTCTTTTTCTCTCCCTGAAAGCTTGAATAAAAAAATCAGCTTCCGCGATATGTGGAGTACGCGAATGGGCTGATCAGTAAAGGAATATGAAAGTGCTGAGAGGCATCTTTCACCTGAAAATGAATGACTGCTTTAGGAAAGAAAGTTTCTAGACCTAAGCCTTCAAAATAATCAGAAGTAGCAAATTCAAGACTGTATTTACCTTCCTCAAATTCGGTTAAACCAAAATCTGTGACTCGACCATCTGCATTGGTAAATGCTTTTCCGAGTAATTCACCTTCTTCATCAAAGAGTTTGATTAAAACATGTGCTGCAGGTTTGCCGAGATGCGTATCTAAGATATGAGTGCTGATCATGCTTGCAGCTCCTGTGACAGTCTTAATAAAGCGATTTCCGCCAGTTGCGTATGAACAATACCTTTTTCAGTTTCCGGATCATTAGCTAAACGATCTTTCAAGGCATTCAGCACTTCTTGGCTATTTAGACCAGCCGCTTTAATCAGGAAGATATAACCGTATTTTTTTTCATAAGCGATATTGCCTTCTAGCAAAGCTTGCTGAGTTGCTTCGTCCTGAGTTATCGCAGCCTGTTCACGATTGGAAAAGTTTTTTTCAACTTCGCTTAATTCAGCCTGTGCCTTTTTTTCACCAATACGTGGATGATTATCCAAAGCTGCTTTGATTTCGTCCCAGGTCCAGGTTGCAGCCTGTTGTCTGGCTATATTCAATATATCTTCAACAGATGCATAAGGACGCTTTGCTTCAATCTGGGTCGACCAGCTCGGTATTTGCACACAGTGCTTTAAAAACGTAATGGCCTCTTCTGGAGATGCCTGATTAAATTCAACGAGTTGCACTATTAAATCGCCTGATGATATTCATTTTTTGTTCAGTACAGGTTTTGCAATAACAGTGCCAAATCTTTTTGATCTTGTATTTTTATATAATATATAAAGCAGAAAAGAGAACTCAAGGTTCTCTTTTTTAATATATTTTTCTCATTTTGGTGCGTGATATTTATACCAATGCGTTGCAATATCACCCCGTCGGCAAATCCAGACTTTTTTATGACCTTGCACATAATCGAGGAACTTTTGTAGGGCTTTAAAGCGTCCTGGCCGCCCTAAAATACGACAATGCATCCCGATCGATAGCATTTTTGGTTCAGTTTCACCTTCAGCATAGAGCACATCGAAGGCATCTTTTAAATATTGATAGAATTGTTCCCCACTATTAAAGCCGCCCGGTGAACTAAATTTCATATCATTGCTTTCTAAAGTATAGGGGATGATCAAATGATGGCGTGTTTCACCTGCCTGATTGGTCAATGTGCTCCAGAATGGCAAGTCATCTCCATAGTTGTCGCAGTCATATTGAATCTGAGAAAATTCAGCCAGTAATTGACGGGTATTTGGACTATCCCGACCGGTATACCAGCCAATCGGTGCTTTGCCGAACAAGGTTTCCAGTACGCTAATTGCCTGATCCATATACTGGCGTTCAAGCTCAATTGGCATATCCTGATAATGCACCCAGCGCTGACCATGTGACACTACATCATAATTGGTTTCTTTAATCGCTTCGACTATATAAGGATTACGGATTAAAGCCATCCCAACCCCAAAAATGGTCATCGGTAGATTACGCTTTTTAAACTCGTTATGAATACGCCAGAAGCCAGCACGTGAGCCATATTCGTACATGGAATCCATCGACATATGTTTGTCTGGAAAGCTGGCTGCACCAATAATGTCAGATAGAAATTGTTCTGAACCGGCATCCCCATGTTCAACGTGGTTTTCACCACCTTCTTCATAATTCAGTACAAACTGAACTGCGACACGGGCCTGATTAGGCCATTCTACTTTTGGTACATCGCCATGATAGCCAATCAAGTCACGTGAATAAGGCCGGTTTCGAATTTGATCTATGAGTTCTTGTCCGCGTAGATAGGTACTGGTCACGTTTAATCCCTGATGTGTTATATCAAACAGTAAAATTGAATAAGCGTGACAAGCAATTTATGCGCCAAAAAGGTTTATTTAATTTCTTCTAAATTCACCTATTAGTTTTGCCAACTGTTCCATACCATCAAATGTAGTTGGAATCTTATCGTCAGATGAGACAAGTGGAGAAAAAATAATATTCTCAAATTTTTCAAAACCTACTGAATTTTTCTTATGTAATGTCTCTGAATCCTCAGCATAATTATGAATAAACTGGCATAACGCCATACGGAGTTCAAGTTGCATCATTTGAGATTGAATAGCACGTTTATCCTGAAGAGAGATTTTTAGTAAATATAAAGTTATTAAAATCAGAGTAATAAATGGAATTGAAACTAACCACATATTAGAAGGTATTTTTCCTTCAAAATAGAAGAAAGCTGCAACCAGGGCTACAAACTCAGCAAAAGGGATTGTGAACATTGTTGTTGCAACGAATCCGTATGTATTTTTTGCTGCTTTTAATTCATCCTTTTTTTGTTCGTAAAGCTGCTGAAATCCTTTATTTAAACCTAAAAAGTCATATGTTAATTTAGTTTCTGCTAATTTTTGCTCCAATTGAAAAACTGTATTTTTCTTAATTTCAAATGACTTTTCCCATTTTTCTAACAACTCACTTGCTTGTTTTAAATTGCTATTTAATTCAGTTAAATTTTTAATTTTACTTGAATGAAATAACTCTTTAAAAATTTGAAATGGTAAATCTCTTTCCGCAAATTTTACATATCTACCGAATTTGGGATGTTTTAAATATTTTTCACTTACAAAGGTGCTAACGCTAGATACTTCTATGGATATAGAACCATTTACTCCGCCTAAGATAAATGTAAGCTCAGAAAAATAAATATTGATGAGATTCAAACTCAGTTCAAATAGATAAAGGAGATCGCTATCTTGCTTAGTGTCTTTATAAACCTTAAGTGCTTTACCAATTTCTGATACGAAATTTGATACTGGTTGTTTTCTACTATATTCAATTATTTTATCGAATTCACTAAGATCAGTATTTATATTTAATACCTGCGCAGCAGACAAAAAGTGGATAGCTATATTTACAATTTCATTAGAATTATTTTCAGTTTCTATTATCTTCTTTGCAATTAATTCGACCTGTTCAAAGGTGGACTTAAATTCCTGACTTTCGAATTTAAAAGTCATCTTCACCCTCATGATATAGTAGTAAAGATGACATCTTGATCTATTTATTCAGTTAAAACAAGAAATAACGTTGAGCCATTGGCAACACTTCCGCTGGCTCACAAGTCAAATGCACACCATCGGCACGAACCTCATAAGTTTCTGGATGCACTTCCATGACAGGACAGTAACTATTATGTTTCATATCCTGTTTAGTGACCTGGCGTGTCGCTTTACATGGTGAAATCAACTTTTTCAGACCTAATTTTTCATGTACGCCATTCTCAATTGCAACTTGTGACAGGAACGTAATACAGGTGTTATGCACACCTCGCGGATAAGCCCCAAACATCGGACGGTAATGCACTGGCTGTGGCGTTGGAATAGAAGCATTAATATCACCCATTGGTGCTGCTGCAATCATGCCACCTTTAATAATCATGGATGGTTTCACCCCAAAGAATGCAGGTTTCCACAGTACCAGATCGGCTAACTTACCTTCTTCAACAGAGCCGATTTCATGGCTTAAACCGTGAGTAATTGCAGGATTAATCGTATATTTGGCGATATAACGTTTGACCCGGTTATTGTCCCTATAGGCTGTATCACCTTCCAAAGGCCCACGTTGCACTTTCATTTTATGCGCCGTCTGCCAAGTCCGTAAAATTACTTCACCCACACGACCCATCGCCTGAGAGTCTGATGACATCATGGCAATCGCACCCATATCCTGCAATATATCTTCTGCAGCAATGGTTTCGCGTCGGATACGGCTTTCTGCAAAGGCCACATCTTCTGCAATCGCTGGATCTAAATGGTGACAGACCATCAACATGTCTAAATGTTCATCGATGGTATTGACGGTATATGGACGAGTTGGATTAGTTGAAGATGGCAATACATTCGGTTGACCAATGGCTTTTAGAATGTCCGGTGCATGTCCGCCACCTGCACCTTCAGTATGATAAGTATGAATGGTTCGATTTTTAAAAGCTGCTAAAGTTTCTTCTAGAAAGCCACTTTCGTTTAGTGTGTCAGTGTGAATCGCGACCTGCACATCGTACTGGTCGGCCACAGTCAGACAGTTATCAATCGCTGCTGGTGTCGAGCCCCAATCTTCATGCAATTTTAAACCCACTACACCAGCTTTAATTTGTTCTGCAATTGGCTCTGGCTGGCTCAAGTTACCTTTACCCAATAAACCAATATTCATTGGTAAATCATCAATCGCTTGTAGCATTGTGGCAATATGCCAAGGCCCTGGAGTCACGGTTGTCGCAGAAGTTCCAGCTGCCGGACCTGTACCGCCGCCGACCATCGTGGTTGTGCCAGACATCAGTGCCGTTTCAACTTGCTGCGGACAGATCCAGTGAATATGGGTATCAATTCCGCCAGCTGTTAATATTTGTCCTTCACCAGCAATGACCTCAGTTGCAGCACCCAATGGAATAGTGATATTCGGCTGAATATCCGGATTACCGGCTTTACCAATTTTCCAGATTCGACCATTTTTTAGGCCTACATCCGCCTTTACAATACCCCACCAGTCAACAATCAGCGCATTTGTAATGACAGTGTCAGCCACTTCAGATGACAAAAGTTGTGATTGACCCATACCATCACGAATGACCTTGCCGCCACCAAATTTAACTTCTTCACCATAAGTGGTGAAATCCTGTTCGACTTCAATGAATAATTCAGTATCAGCTAGACGAACACGATCTCCTACAGTCGGTCCAAACATTTCGGCATAAGCACGACGTGACATTTTCATGATTTATAAACCTTTATAATTCTGCTGCAATTTTTATGAATCGAGCTTGCCCATGATTCGCCCGGCGAAACCGTAAACCTCACGTTTACCTGCTAGTGCAACCAATTCCACATCACGTTTTTGCCCTGGCTCAAAACGAATCGCCGTACCGGCAGCAATATTTAAGCGAAAGCCTTTGGCCAGCTCACGATCAAATTGCAAGGCATCATTGGCTTCAGCAAAGTGAAAGTGTGATCCGACCTGAATCGGTCGATCACCAATATTAGCAACAGTTACCTTCAAAACTTCCCGACCGACATTCATTTCAATATCGCTCTCAGGCGTAAAAATTTCTCCTGGAATCATATGCTGCTCCTATACGATCGGTTGATGGACAGTGACTAGCTTTGATCCATATCGCTCTCAGGCGTAAAAATTTCTCCTGGAATCATATGCTGCTCCTATACGATCGGTTGATGGACAGTGACTAGCTTTGATCCATCTGGAAAGGTTGCCTCGACCTGCACTTCTGCAATCATTTCCGGAATGCCTTCCATGACATCATCACGTGTCAATAAGGTCGTACCGTAATGCATTAATTCACTGACCGTCATGCCATCACGCGCACCTTCAAGCAATGCCGCAGAAATATAGGCAATGGCTTCTGGATAATTCAGTTTTAAACCACGCGCTTTACGACGCTCTGCCACCAGACTCGCAGTAAAAATCAGCAGTTTATCTTTTTCTGTAGGGTTGAGTTCCATAACTGGTTCCTCATTGATATATATGTATTTCTAAGCAAAATATGTGCAAGATTCGATATTTGGTGTTCTCTCTCCCTTTGGGAGGGAGTTAGAGGAAGGGTTTTAATAAATGTTTAATCACCTCTCCCTAACCCTCTCCTATAAGGAGAGGGAATTAAAGGATTACGTCCGCCAAATCCTCGGAAATGCCTCATCCAGACCGAACCAGTAACGTCTTAATCGAGCGCGAATTGCAGCAAAACCATCATGGCATTGACGGACATCATCTCCCAGAAAACGTGCACTAATTACATCGCCAAGCAAAGTCAAGGTAATCGGTACATCCATCCGCATAATAAGCTCACGAATTAAATCGAGATGCTGTTCCAGATAAAAACTCGCGCGATATTTTTCAGGCGGTACAGCCCAGAAGCTGCCCATCACCGCATGTCCATTCATACCTAGACATGAACTGAGCCAGCGGTCATTGCCCTTAAAATTCAAGGTGTCTGCAACCAGCAATTTGTCTTTGCGCCAAAGCTGAAACCGGTTTTGATAAGCTCCCTGTGCAAACTGCTCATCTCGTGCCTGACGGCCGATCACCAACATATCCCAACCAATAAAACTGGCTGCTGCATCTAAGTGGACGATTGTTTCGGAACTGGCATTAGCCCCATCAAATAGCATAGTTTCTTGAGGTAGCCATTCAAAAATGGCATTGTCATTTAAACGGATATGAATGTGCTGAAAAGCCTGCTTGCCATTGGTTCTGTACCATTTACCCGCACCCGGTGTAGTCACCAAGGCATGGGCATTGGCATCCACCTGCATATCAAAAGTGAGATGATCTCCACCGGCGATCCCTGCTGGCGGATGCACGATAATGGCATGGCAAATCCCATTGGCTTCTGGCCATAACATTTTCTGGATGCGTACCGGTCCATGATGCCTGCGATGTTGCAAAATGGTTCGTGCAGTCTGTTGCTGTGCCTGAAATCCCATTTCCAGACGTGCATACCATAAGTTCTGCTGCGTGCTTTTTTCTGCCAGTTCGTACATCAACAAATCAATCCAATATCATCTGAAAATGATTTTCCAGGCATTAAGCCAGGCCAATGACAGCAACAACTGCAGCTAGACCACCAACGATCTGCTTGCCATAAGGCATATATTTTTTCACGAATGCACCTAGAGCCAAGCCTGCACCATAAATCAAAGCCATTGCTGAAACCATACCGACAATTAATAGCGATACATGTCCACCTTGACCCAGTTCACTTCCATGCGCTACGCCGTGGAAGCTGGCCAATAAGATTGCAGCGACAGGCAAAACCTTATTCGATTTAGTCCATAGCGCAACAGCTAAAATAACCAGTGAAGCGATGATGCCTGACTCAGCCAGTGAAGTTGAAAGCAGACCCTTGCTACCGAGCACAAAGCCTGCAACCATCGCTACTGCAAGACCGATGAGACCCGTGATTTTCCAGCGCTGATTTGTAGTCCACATCAATACACCAAAAGCAATTGCCATCATCAGGTGATCTAAACCGGTAAAAGGATGGACAAAGCCAGACCAGAATCCATTGTGATGGTCATGTCCCGCGTGAGCCATTGCCAACATAGGTAAAGCAGCAATACCTGCGACCAGTAACTGTTTGAATAGACGCATGATGAATTTCCCCTTAAGACTTAAATAAACCTTGTTTTTCGATAAAGCTGATAATCTCGTTCAAGCCATCTTGTGTTTTCATATTAGAAAATAAAAATGGTTTATCGCCACGCATCCGCTTCGCGTCCTGATCCATCACCTCCAGGCTGGCACCGACCATTGGCGCCAAATCTGTTTTATTGATAATCAGCAAATCCGACTTTGTAATTCCAGGACCACCTTTACGTGGAATTTTCTCGCCACCGGCAACATCGATCACGTATAAAGTGAGATCAGATAATTCCGGGCTAAAGGTTGCCGCAAGGTTATCGCCACCACTTTCAATAATGATCAGCTCCAGCCCATCAAACTTTTCACACAAATCATCAATCGCAGCTAGGTTAATGGACGCATCTTCACGAATCGCAGTATGTGGGCAACCACCTGTTTCTACACCCACGATACGGTCTGGCGACATCGCTTCATGACGGGTTAAAAAGTTCGAGTCTTCTTTGGTGTAGATGTCATTGGTCACCACTGCCATATTGTATTTTTCACGCAGTGCAAGACATAAATTCAGGGTTAAAGCCGTTTTACCTGATCCAACCGGACCACCAATTCCAACGCGTAATGGACTACGTTCTGACATGTTGATTTCCTTTTTTACAATTTCTTGGCACCAGTTTTAATGATGCTTTTCAATCTTTTTACTGCTGCTCTGGTCTGAAGATTACGACCGAAATAAGCGTGAATACTGGGTTTCATGCGACATGCTCAACATGGCATATTGCGGTAATGCGCTGCTGATTTCATAATCGTTCAAAGCTAATGCAGCCTGTACAGCTTCAGGAATTTCCTGATGTAATTGCCAAATAATCCGCTGCCCGCTCATTTGCCCGAGTGGAATGGTTTTTACTGCTGCCAGCACCTGATTTTCCAAAACCGTAAAGCTATAAGCAGTTAATACATCGGCAAGATCTAAACCCAGCTCACCACATAAATGTGCGTACACCGGCACAAACCCTAATTGCTTTTTTACGCTCGGCGGCTGTTTTAAAACATCCCTAATCCATGCATTCAAGGAAAATGCCAACTGCTGAGATTCAGCCAGTAATTCTTTGGATTCTCGGCTGGCCCGATAGAGTTCTGCCCAATACTGAAACTGTTCTGCATCATCAAAAGTCTCTACCAGACGCTTGAGTACTGGAAGCTCAAAACGCACCAGCAGCATTTCCAATACTTCTTGGAAATAGCTCACACAAGAGGCTTCATCATGCACCATGCCTTTTTCGATAGCGCTTTCCACCCCTTGTGAATAACAGTACGCTCCAATCGGCAACGCCGTTGAAGATAGAGTCAGCAAGCTGAGCAGCTGAGACGCATTAGTGATGGACATGATGTAACGCCTTGATTGGGCTTAAACGGTGGTCATGCTGATGCTGTGCATAAGCCCCACTTTCAGGTTCAAATGGGTGCATGACTTCCTGAACTTCAAGGCCTAAACCTTGTACCATTTCAGCCAGTACATGATCTGGTTCAAAGTACAATGCAGTAGGTGTGAGCATTAGAGGAACATGACGATTCCCCAGATGATAGGCTGCTTTTAATAAGTCAAAGCTATTGTCCGTAGTCACCTGAATCAATTTTTCAGGCTTCGCATCGACCCGAAGAATGTCGCCCTGTTCAGTTGCTATAAAAGAACCACTACGCAAAATTCCTGTACGTGGTAAATCTGCACCAATATCGACACCATTTTTTAAAGTTGCACGAAAACGGCTCTTTTGTCGTGTATCGAATGTGAGTTCAAGAGACTCAAAATCACTTTCTGGTGCAATGTTTTCCAAACGTTGCGTATAAATTTTCATAACTACCCTACTGATGCTGATAAATCCTGTATTTGTTCCAAATTGAAACCAAATAATTTTTAGCATTTAAAATTTGCATCAAAATAAAGCAGTTATCGTGCCAACTTGGTTTTTTAAAGATTCTAAAATTGAATGAAAGATAAAATCTCAAATTTTTTTGTTGAGCTAATACGTAAGTTAAATTATTTTCTTGATTCAAAAATTTAAGCTAATATCTCTACAATGATTAAATAAGAATATGAGAAATAAATGGCAAAATTTTTAAACACAAGCGGAACAAATTTCTTTCTAGAAGAACTTATTAAAAATGCCAAAGAGCGTTTAATTTTAATTAGTCCATATTTGCGTCTCAATGATCGTATTAAAGAGCTATTGGAAGACAAAGATCGGCTAAAAATTGATATCCGTATTGTTTACGGTAAAAGTGATCTGCATCCTGATGAAATTAAATGGATGCAAAAACTGGATTATGTGCGTCTAAGTTTTTGTAAAAATCTACATGCAAAATGCTATTTGAATGAATCAGAGTGCATCATTTCAAGCTTGAATCTCTATGAATTTAGCCAAGTGAATAACAATGAAATGGGGATTCTAATCCGCAAGTACGAAGATAATGATGTATTTAAAGAAGCTTATGAAGAAGCACAACGGATTATTCGAATTAGTGATGAAGTCCGTATTACTTTAGATGAGGTAAAAGCAGAGACCATCCCAACTGAAGAGAATAAATCAGAAGAAAATACAGCGTTCACGAAGCTGACCACAGCGAAGCTTGCAGCAAAACTAGGCTTAAAAACAGCAGACACTTTTGAGAAATTGATTGCCAAAGGTTATCTAACACTCAATGAAAATGGAAAGCATTTTTTAACAGATGAAGGTAAATCTGCAGGTGGAGAATTCCGAACTGGACAATATGGCATGTATTTTTTATGGAGTGAGAATACAGAGATTTAATTATATTTATAAATCCCTCCAAACCTCCCTTTGTAAAAGGGAGGCTTTAAAAGCAGTATGACTAAATTGCTACCAGATCCCGAATACCTTTTTCCGGCATTTCGCTTCCAATACCTTGAGCAATCACTTGCCCACGTGCCATGACGGTATAACCATCTGCCAGTTCTTCAGCAAAGTCATAGAACTGTTCCACCAGAACAATTGCCATTTCACCGCCATCAGCCAGCTTACGAATTACCCGACCAATATCTTTAATGATAGATGGCTGAATCCCCTCAGTCGGTTCATCCAAAATGAGCACACGCGGTTCAGATGCCAATGCGCGAGCAATCGCCAGTTGTTGTTGCTGGCCACCGGATAAGTCACCGCCGCGTCGATACTTCATTTCTTCTAATACCGGAAAAATCTCATAAAGATGTTCCGGAACTTTACGGGTTTTGGCTCCTTTAAATTTCGCCATGCCAATCAAAATATTTTCTTCTACTGTTAGGGTTGAAAAGATATCTCGTCCTTGTGGCACATAAGCCAAACCTGCCCGTACTCGCTGTTCAGGACTCAGTTTGGCAATATCTTTGCCATCTAAAAGGATCTGACCTGATTTGATGGGCAATATCCCCATCAGACATTTCAGTAATGTCGTTTTACCAACACCGTTACGACCCAAAACCACTGAGCACTCACCGACAGGCGCATTGAAAGACACATCACGTAAAATGTGACTACCGCCATAAAACTGATTTACATCTTTAACTTCTAACATCAGTCAGCCCCTTAACGTCCAAGATACTTTTCAATGACCTCTTCATTGGCCTGTACTTCTGCCAATGTGCCCTCAGCCAGAATCGCCCCTTGTGCCAGCACCGTTACTTTTTCACTAATGGTATCGATGAAGCTCATATCGTGTTCGATGACCACCAGCGTATGATTCTTTTTCAGTTCCAGACACAGTTCAGCAGTCCGTTCGGTTTCGGCATCGGTCATCCCTGCCACTGGCTCATCCAGTAAAATGAGTTTTGGACGTTGCATGAGTAACATGCCGATCTCAAGCCATTGTTTCTGACCGTGAGATAAAAGTCCTGCAGGTTTGTGAATAAACTCCTGCAAGCGGATTTGCTGTAAGGATTCATCCAGCGCATTTTGTGCATCCGGATCGAGCTTGCTGAAAAAGCTTTTTTTAACACGTTTATCTTTAGGTGCAGCCAAGAGCAAATTTTCCATCACGGTGAAATTTTCAAACACCGTTGGTTTCTGGAATTTACGCCCGATGCCAGCTTCTGCAATTTCTTCAGTACTCATTTTCGCCAGATTATAGGTTTGGCCAAAAAATGCAGAACCTTCAGTAGGACGGGTTTTCCCGGTAATGACATCCATCAACGTGGTTTTACCCGCGCCGTTTGGCCCAATGATGCAGCGCAATTCACCTTCTTCGATATACAGCGATAAATCATTTAAGGCACGGAAAGCATCAAACCAGACACTGACTTTTTCCAGATAAAGTGCGATCCCATGGCTAAAATCTGGCCCTTGCTCTTTTGGTCGGCCATAGCCTTCAGAAGCATGGCCGCCATGAGGTTGTAAAATTTCACTCATTCGCTACGCTCCTTTTTAAAACGGTCAAATAATCCAATCACGCCTTTAGGCAGGAAGATGGTGACCACAATAAATAATGCCCCCAGAATTAATAACCAGGCTTCTGGATAGGCCACAGTAAAGTAAGTTTTAACTGCATTAATTAAGCCTGCACCCAGGATCGGACCGATCAAGGTACCGCGACCGCCAGCCGCTACCCAGACTGCCATTTCAATCGAGTTCACCGGATTCATTTCGCTCGGATTAATAATCCCGGCTTGTGGTACATACAGTGCACCAGCGATACCTGCAATCACAGCAGATAATACCCAGGCTGAAAGCTTGTACCATAAGGTGCGGTAACCTAAATATTGCAGACGGTTTTCACTATCACGAATCGCGCCAAGCACACGACCATAAGGTTTATTCATTAAATGGCGTAGACCAACAAAGCACAGCAATAACACCAGAGCCGTGATAAAACATAGGCTGGCACGCATCGGTGCTGATGTGATGTCCATGCCTAAAATGGTTTTGAAACCGGTAAAACCGTTATTCCCGCCAAAGCCTGTTTCATTGCGGAAGAATAAAAGTGCTGCCGCAAAAGTCATCGCCTGAGTAATAATCGAGAAGTAAACGCCTTTGATTTTTGAGCGGAAAGCAAAGAAGCCGAAAATAAAGGCAATTAGTCCTGGTACCAAGACCACAAGTATCATGGCCCACCAGAAATGATTAGTCCCCACCCAAAACCAGGGTAATTCAGTCCAGCTCAGAAAACGCATAAAGTCAGGCAAACCATCACCTGCTGATTGACGCATTAGATACATCCCAAAGGCATAACCACCCAAGGCAAAGTACAGGCCATGACCTAAACTTAAAATACCGGCATAGCCCCAGACCAGATCAAGTGCTAAAGCCACCAACGCCAGGCACATGATCTTGCCGATCAAAGTGACCCAATAAGCAGACAGATGCAGGCTCGAATCCGCTGGCAATAAATGTAACCATGGCAAGGCCAGTAAAATAACAAAACAGATCGCAATTGCGAGTGCGCTATAAGGTTTATCTGAAAGTAATGATGTGATTTTCATAGGCTTACTCCACAAAGCGTCCTTTAATGGCAAACAAACCTTGTGGACGTTTCTGAATAAACAAAATCACAAGAACCAAGAGAATAATTTTTGCCAATACTGCACCCATACCAATTTCCAGTACGGTTCCACTGACACCTAGTCCCAAAGCGGCAAGAACTGCACCCCATACTTGACCAACACCACCGACAACAACCACAAGGAAAGCATCGATAATGTAGTTCTGGCCCAAATCTGGTCCAACATTACCCACTTGCGCCAAGGCACAGCCGGCAAGACCGGCAAGACCTGAACCCAGACCAAATGCCATCATGTCAATCCGGCTGGATCGGATACCGACAGCACGAGCCATTTGACGGTTTTGCGTTACGGCACGGACAAATAAACCAAAACGGGTTTTATTCAGTAGATAAACAAGTAGCAGCAAGACAGCTACAGTAAAGACAATAATTGCAATACGGTTATAAGGCAGCATCAGGCTTGGAGTAATCGAGATCCCGCCTGAAAGCCATGAAATGTTAGAAACTTCGACATTTTGTGCCCCAAAGATCATCCGCACCACTTGCATCAGGATCAGGCTCACCCCAAAGGTTGCCAATAAGGTTTCCAGTTGACGGCCATATAAAGGACGAATCACGGTACGTTCGATCAGCATGCCAATCGCTGCACTGACAATAAATGCCGCAGGAATCGCTGCGATCAGATACCAATCTACCAAACCACTAAAATGCGATTTAAAGAAACTTTGCACTACATAAGTGGTATACGCCCCGATCATGATCAGCTCGCCATGCGCCATATTAATGACACCAAGCAAGCCATATGTAATGGCTAATCCTAAAGCCGCAAGCAATAAAATACTGGCAGTACTTAAACCGGAAAATACATGTCCAGCCCATTCACTGGCCTGAATTCGGGTTTTGATACTACTTCTGGCATCGACCAGCGCTGCTTTTAAATCAGGATGCAGATTTGGCTGAGCCAGTTCATTTTGAACCAGTGCAAGAACGTCTGGTCTGTTGGAATCTTTTAAAACTTTTGCCGCTTCTATTTTGGTCAGGACATTTTCAGATTGATAATCCAGACGTGCTTTTAACTGGGCAAAACGTGATTTAACCGTATTGTTTTTTTCATTTAAATACATCTGATTGATGGCTTTAGCATCAAGTTCGGACAAGTTATTTTCCAGAATATCAATCGCCTCAAGTCGCTGAGAGGCTTCTTCTGAATTTAATTTCTTTTTTGCTAAACCAAAGGTCAGTGCTTTATTTAAGGTATTTACCAGCGTAATTTGCGATAAATCAGATGGCCAGGTTTCCACGGTTTTTTCGTCAGGATAGCTAACCAGTTTGTCTTCTGCTTCCAGAATATAAGTATTGCCTGAACTATCAGTATAAAGCTGATCTTTTTCAACAAACTCTGCCAGCTGATCAAGTTGTTCAACACTGGCAGGCCACTGGTTTAATAAAGCACGACGAGTGGCAAAGTCCCCACGAACAAACTGCTGAATAGCATCAAGTGACTGTTGAGATGATTGCGATACGGTTGTTTCGCTAGATTGAGTTTCCGCATGCACCATATTGAGACACAAACACTGACTCAAAATTAAAAAAATGGCCGCGAGATTTAGGCGAGTGGACATGAGTGCCCTCCCTATTTATATATTTAACGCTGTCCCGTCCGGGAGATGAAAAACCAGAAAGGCCTACTGCCGGAGCAGCAGGCTTTGGAGGAAATTATTTAGGAATGTATGGGCTCCATGGCTCAGCAGCGATGGTTTTCGGTGTCTTATAAACCACATCAAACTGACCATCACCACGAATCTGACCAATCATCACCGGCTTATGTAAATGATGGTTATTAGCATCCATTTGTAACTGATAGCCAGATGGTGCATCAAAAGTCTGACCTGCCATTGCTTCACGAACTTTATCCACCTCAGTAGAACCGGCTTTTTCTACCGCCTGTTTCCACATATTGATACCCACATAAGTCGCTTCCATCGGGTCATTGGTCACAAACTTGTCTGCATTAGGCAATTTGTATTCCACAGCATACTGTTTCATCTTGCCGCTGAATTCGGTATTTTTCGGATTTTTCACGGACATGAAGTAGTTCCATGCCGCTAAATGACCAACCAATGGTTTTGTATCAATACCACGAAGCTCTTCTTCACCTACAGAGAATGCCATAACTGGAATATCAGAAGCTTTAATGCCCTGGTTACCCAATTCACGATAGAACGGTACATTTGAATCGCCGTTGATGGTTGAGATCACCGCAGTCTTTTTGCCTGCAGCAAATTTTTTCACATTGCCGACAATGGTTTGATAATTACTATGACCAAATGGTGTGTACTCTTCCATGATGTCAGCATCAGCGACGCCTTTAGATTTCAGGAAAGCACGGAGAATTTTGTTAGTCGTACGTGGGTAAACATAGTCTGTACCTAATAAGACAAAGCGTTCTGCTTTACCGCCTTCTTCACTCATCAAATATTCAACAGCCGGAATCGCTTGCTGGTTAGGTGCAGCACCGGTATAGAAAATATTTTTAGACTGTTCCTGACCTTCGTATTGGACTGGATAAAACAATAAGCCATTTAACTCTTCAACCACTGGCAATACCGATTTACGTGATACCGAAGTCCAGCAACCAAAGATGACCGCAACTTTATCCTGAGTGATGAGCTGACGTGCTTTTTCAGCAAATAGTGGCCAATCAGATGCTGGATCAACGATAACCGGTTCAAGCTTTTTACCTAAGACACCCCCATTGGCATTGATTTCATTGATCGCCATCAACGCTGTGTCTTTTAATGAAGTTTCAGAAATGGCCATCGTGCCAGATAAAGAATGCAAAATACCAACTTTAATCGTTTCCCCACTAGTTGCAGCTGCTTTCGGCTCAGAGGTAGCGGCCGTTTTATCTTCAGGCGACTTTGAACAACCTGTTAAAGTCAGTATTCCCAACATTGCAGCAACAATTAAATTTTTAGAAAACTTTTTTTGTTCGACTTTCATGTACTTCTCTCCAACCTTAGTTAGGCTTTTTTAGAAAATTTGAGAGAAGCTATTCAAATACTGTGCCACTTTTAATTTATAATTTTAACCCACTGAATTTCATTATGATTATCTATTTAAAATAAAAATAGAGATTAAATTTTGCACCAATAAATACATGTTGCCCTAAAATAGAAAATAAATTCTGAGGCGAAAAATCAATTAATTATCCTAAAAACACATCAAAATAGCGCAGGCTTTTAAATCAAAATATTAAAATGCTTACTAATGATGCATAAATAAAATGAGCAGAAAATACATCTGCTCATCAATATAATTTATTTTTCATCAATAAAATTTTGCATATGCTGCAAAACTTCCGCCGTCTTTTCACCATGTAGCCAGTGCCCTGCACTTTCAATCACTTCAACCTGTGCATGAGCAAACTGCTGATTGATGGCTTCAAAATGTTCAGGTGTAGAGATATACGATGAATTTCCACCTCTTAAGAATAATGCTGGAAGTTCATTTTTTTCTATCTTATTCCAAGCAGTAATATCTTCATAATGATCAAACAGTGCTTGCACATTAAACAACCACTGCCCTTTATTAAATGATTTTAAAAGAAACTGGATGACCATTTCCTCTTGAATATATTCACGCATAATTTTTGCTGCTTCATTTCGTGAAGCGACTTGCGCCTGTTGGACTGCAAACAAGGCTTTAAATATTTCAGAATGATGATTTTCTTGATATTGAATTGGCGTGATATCTAATACAACCAGTTTTTCAATCAGATCAGACGCCAGGTCTGCCAGCTTCATGGCAATTTTTCCGCCCATTGAATGCCCGACTGCAATAAATTTTTTAATATTTAAACTGGCTAAAGTTTCTAAAATATCTTCGGCCATGATTTGATAATTCACTTCATCAGAATGGCCAGATAAACCATGATTTCTGACATCAATTTGAATCGTAGTTGCCTGCTCTGAAAAATGTCGGGCTAACATACCTAAATTACTTAAACTACCAAATAAACCGTGAATAAATACCATTGGGGCTAAAGTTGATGTTTCATGGGTTTGTATTTGATAATTCAGGATCATTTGAGAATTCCGTGATTTCCTATGTTAGGTGTTAATAGTGGAGTTATATTGGAAGTTAATCAATTGCCAATGACATAATTTAAAATTTTGCTTAGGCTATTTTTATGGAAATAAAATATGCTTAGGCTAAATTGCAATATCTGCTCATAATTGAGTGTCACACTAGATCATTAATAAAAAAATATTTTAAAATTTTTAGGAAATATACGAGTTTTAGAGGTTTATTTGGTATTAAGTTTTAATTATGGGATATGGATTTTGCGAGAATAAATATAAAGTAGAAAATTGCTTAGGCTATTTTAGCGTGCAATGATTTTACCGCCCTTCATTTGAGTAAAAAAGAAACACATAAATATTTAATATTTCTTAATAAATTTCAAAAGTAGCTGATATATACCCGGTAAAATTTGTATATAAATAGATTTTTATAAAGTTTATTTAATGAGTAATTTAAAAAGCACTGAAATCCTTATGCTACGTATCAGAGTATTTATGCATTTTATAAGCAAGCTGAGAGTCGAAAAAACGAGCTAATTTTTTGGCCCTACCCTTTTGATTCATATACCTTCATTCAGGCCAACATCCCTAAATAAGATATGAATATTTAATTTCATTAGCTTCTATATGCTTCATATCTGATAGTTTAAAGTAGTGTATAAAATGTATTCTAAGGCTATCTTATGAACAATTTAGTTAAAAAAAGCATTGAATTCTTAGTGGAACAAGACGTTGTTGAATCAGCAGAATGTGTAATAGCAGAAGCGGGTTTAACTCCAGCAGAATTGATCACGATAGTTTATGGTGAAATTGTTCGAACAAGTCAAATACCTATTATTCCTCAAGTAGGAACTAAGGATTTCAATATAGCTCGATTAACAGCAGCGAGTTCCTTTATTCCAACTGTCAAAGTTTCCACTCCGGAACAGAAGGATGCATTTTTAAATGATGATGGTGGCTATTAAAACTCAAGACGATGCTCTTGCTTTTATAGCTTAATTACACTTCCCTACTCTTACAAAATACTGCGGTGGTCATACCTGAATTATTCATGCTCTGTGCTTGTCGATCCAGAAAGCTTTTAGCAATCATCGCCATTGTGGACGCCATATTGAGTTTATGATTTTCTTCAGAAACTTTTTGAATCTCTTCATAAGCCGTTAAACGCTGGCAGAATGCCTGACGTTGACTTTGTGCATCAGCATTCTGATCTGGATCATCTAAAATATGTTTGGTTTCATTGACTATTTTTGTTTGCATAGCAATAAACTGATCATAATCCGCTTGTGAAAGCTTTTCGGCAAAAGCCATATTGTTCAATTGCATGCAAATAAAGAAAGTACATATTAAAGATGAGGATTTGATCATTTCGAAGGTCTTCTTTTAGTTTTCTTCTTTCCAGACATCTTCATAATCATCTGCATCAATCATGAAGCGGTAGCCCTGCTCTAAAGCCAGATAAGGTAAAACTTCAGGGGCGATATCCTGTAACTCACGCACAGTCATGGTTTCAAAAGCATCTTCATTTGAAGCCAGTTCACCACCATAAATATACCAGCTAATACTTTCTTCTGTCTCAGGCTTTCTACGGATTCCGACAATTGGATCCTGCTTCAGGGTATGTACAGCCACTGCAACGACATCATCACCACTTACTTCTACATAAGCAGAACCGACCTCTTCACACAGCAATTTCTGCTCTGCAATCAGTTCCTGTAATGGTGATAATTTCTGCGTGTTTTTCGACATTCGGTTTGACTCATTAAATTCTTCAAATACCGCTTTAGTTTAGCCTAGTTTTAAAAAATCTAATGCGTATTTTTATAAATAACCTGGAGATCTGTCCTTAAAAATGATTAAAGACAGATCGGAAATTAAGCTTATTGGAAAACTTTGAAGCGTTGATCATCTTCCAGATAATCTTTCGCACGCGCTTCGCCTTCAACTGAACCAAATACCAGTTGAGCACGAAGTTTCCAGTTTTCTGGAATATCCCACTCTGCATGAACCTGCTCATCTACAATCGGATTATAGTGTTGTAAAGATGCACCCAGGCCTTCAGTATGCAAGGCAGTCCAGGTAGAGAACTGAGCAATAGCAGTTGAATGTTCTGCCCAGATTGGGAAATTCTCGGCATAAGATGGGAATTGCTCTTGCAAGCCTTTTACTACATTTTGATCTTCAAAGAATAAAACTGTACCCGTACCTGCAGCAAAGGTTGCCATTTTTGCAGTCGTTTTTGCAGCACTTTCTTCATCTTTGGCATAGCTTTTTAATTTATCAGCGACAAAGCCCCAGAATTTTTCATGTTCGCCATTGAATAAAATAACGGCGCGAGATGATTGTGAGTTAAAAGATGACGGACTTTGCTTGATCGCATTTTGAATCAAATCAGTTAAATATTCAGGAGACTGCTCTACATTTTTACCAATGGCATAAATAGTACGGCGTTTTGTAATTAAATCTAAAAACTGATTCGACATTCGGTTAAATCCTTGGATATATCTTCGGGAAAACTGGAACCTTCACTTATTTTTATGAAGGAAATCTAATGAATAAGAATTCTGTGATTCATTTACTCATTAGTACTGATAGCTTAAAAAAATATGACTGGAATAGCTATATTATTAAAGTAATATCTTTATATATTCTTTTGATAAAGAATAGTTTTTTAATTTATTTTTTATCAAACGATAAAATAAATGCCCTTTTCTGATCCAATTTCTGTTTTAAAATAAGTCACCATGTTCAATGATGTAGCAGAAAGTTGTTTTGATGATAAATATAGAAATTTGCTTAGGCTATTTATTGTCATAAGGGAAATGTCAATCCTTAGAAATCGCTATAAAAAAATCATCCCCCAATTTGGAGGATGAAATTGAATGAATCAGCTTAAATTTTCTTAGAATTTAGCATTAAGCACTTGAGCAGAGACTTTATTTTTCCAAAGATCACGTAAGGTTGGTAAATAGAATTTTTCACCTAGTTCTACCAGTTCAGCATCAATCAAGCCATGCACATCATGCATAAATAGATAATCCAGATCCACACTAGAAAGCTTAAGATGTTTCTTCTGATATTCTCTGCGTTTTTGCTGCGCCTCTTTCACCAACTGATCTGCAAATGTCTTATCTTTATACTGGGTGATCGCATTTAAACGCAATTCAATAATGCCCCACCCTGTTAATAACATCTGAAATGTCTCAAAGTCCTGAGTGGTTGATTCCCAGGTCATTTCATCAAGATTTTCATTTTCCGGGAGAACAGGTAAAAGAAGTTCCATTACACTTGGAAAAATCTTTTTAAAATTCAGAATAAATTTAACAGGATGCTCACCTGGATAATCCTTGAATTGAATCTTTTTTTGAACATCTGTTAAATAAATATCAAGCATTAAATTTTCCTTAAACAACCTGCCACTTTATGGATGTTTATTCATATGCTATAGAAACTCATGCGGAATAAACGACAAAACAGCAGTAAAAACGAACTGCATTTTAGCAGCTATATACGCTTATTCAATGTTAATTCGGTATGAGAAGTCATGAGGATAAGCTTTAGCACTAAAAAACTTCAATAGTTATCGCTAAATATCTTTCTAATACGGTTTGACCCGTAATTTTAAATTCTTTCTTTTATTTGCTCATGGATCTATAAAATTAAGAACTCCTGATGAGGAGAATAAAAAAGCCCACTCACAGAGCAGGCTTAATAAACAATTATGAGTTGAGTTAATCTATCTCACCAGTTTTTCCGGTTCCCATACATTTGACACACTGTTTGGCTTCCACAACGTTATAGCCGGTACCGCTACAGCTGCTACACTTCTTTTTTGTATAATCTGGATATAAATCCTCATCTGGATAGGATTCGTCCAAATCAAAATCATCATCAAAGTCAGTCATCACCCTTACCTCATTTTTCTAGTTATCAGGGAATTTCTATTAGTAATCCTTCATTGCATATCTGTCAAAACATGAACGATAGATGGTTCATAGCATTTAATAAGCAAGCTTAATTGAATGAGAATTTTCCAGAAAAAACATGTGCAATTGATTTTATTAAAATTTGTATGAATAATCCTTAGATATTATAAAGCCCTCATTTAGAGGGCTTTATTATTTAACCATAATTAGAAGACTTATTTTACGTTTGGAGCCACCATATTTTCAGGGCGAACCACCTGATCGAACTGTTCTGCAGTTACCAATCCGAGTTCTACTGCGACCTGTTTTAAGGTTTTACCTTCTTTATAGGCAGTCTTGGCCACTTTAGCTGCATTCTCATAACCAATGACTGGATTCAATGCAGTGACCAGCATTAATGAATCATGCAGGAAGTGCTCAATCTTGTCACGGTTAGGCTCGATTCCGACTGCACAGTTATCGTTAAAGCTGTTACATGCATCGCCAAGCAGTTGAATAGACTGCAACAGGTTATAAGCAATCACTGGCATAAAGACATTCAGCTCAAAATTCCCTGATGCACCGGCCACATTAATTGTCGTGTCATTCCCTAGGACTTGGGCAACTACCATAGTCATGGCTTCACTTTGAGTCGGGTTCACCTTACCCGGCATAATACTTGAACCCGGTTCATTTTCAGGAATACGTAATTCACCAAAACCACAACGTGGTCCACTCGCCAACCAGCGAATATCATTGGCAATTTTATTCAGGCTAACGGCTAAAGTCTTTAAAGCACCTGAAGCAAAAACTGCTGCATCACGGCCGGCCAAAGCTTCGAACTTGTTAGGAGCGGTGACAAAAGGCAAGCCTGTTAATTTAGCCAGAGTATCCGCAGCTTTAACAGCATAATCTGGATGTGCATTGAGGCCTGTACCGACGGCGGTTCCGCCTAATGGCAGTTCATATAACCCTTGCAAAGCCTGATACAGTCGAATTAAAGCATGATCCAGTTGAGAGACATATCCACTGAATTCCTGACCTAAAGTTAAAGGTGTGGCATCCTGAAGATGGGTACGACCGATTTTTACAATCTCGGTAAATTCCTGAGATTTGGCATGCAAGGTATCACGTAAACGTGTCACTGCCGGTATTAGCAGTTCATTTATCTGTAAGCTAGCTGCTACATGAATCGCAGTCGGAAAAGAGTCATTGGTCGATTGAGCGCGGTTGACATGATCATTTGGATGCACAGGCTTTTGTGCACCTAAAGGATTACCCAGCTTCTGGTTAGCAATATTGGCAATCACTTCATTACAGTTCATGTTACTTTGCGTGCCCGAACCGGTTTGCCATACCACTAGCGGGAACTGGCTATCCCATTGACCGCTGATCACTTCATCCGCAGCACCGATGATATAGGTCGATAACTCATGAGGAATCTGGTTTAACTCGGCATTAGTGATCGCAGCTGCTTTCTTGACCAAGCCCATGGCACGAATCATGGCGCGTGGCAAATGCTCATTGCCAATCTTGAAGTTCTGTAGACTACGCTGAGTTTGTGCGCCCCAAAGTGCTTCACTCGGTACAGCGACTTCTCCCATCGTGTCATGTTCAATACGTGTTTGCATGCTCAACCTCAATTGTTATTCCATGTTTTACTCATTTAGACAGCAGCTTCAATGCTGTACTCTATTCATCTTAATGAGTTTGATTAATTTTGCAAATGATAATTATTATCAATAATTAACTTATAGGATTCTTAATCACTGCCCTCTTAACGTATTCTGATAGAACAGCCATTCATCCTCTAACATTTTCCTTAAGGTATAGCGTGGCTGCCAATGTAACAACTGTTGGGCTTTATCCGTATTAGCACCCAGTTGATCCATTTCAGCATGCGGATATGGCAAAGCATCTACTGTAGGAACAGCAGATTGGGTGACTTCTGCAACCTGATCCAGCAAAGTCTGCATTGAAATTAGCTCTCCAGCAATATTAAAGGCTTCGCAAGTCCATTGTTGCTGTTGAGAAAGCCAATGTAGTGATTTGAATACCGCATCACAGACATCCATCACATGCAAAAAGCTGCGTTCTACCGTATAGTCTTCGGTCTTGGCCTGACGGCGCAATTCCAGATATTCACGTTGCTTCGCGCCCACCTGCATGGCCAGAGGCACAATATTCTTTGGTAAAGGTGGCACCCATTCACCTAAAATGCCATTTTCAAAAGCACCTGCGACATTGGAAAGACGTAACATCGCAATACGCCATTCATTATCCGTCTTGGCAGTATCCCGGATGATTTCTTCCACCATCTGCTGTGATTTAATATAAGGATTTGGATAAGTGTAATTGAAAGCCTGATCTTCTTTTAAATCCGTTCCGGAATGGCCATATACAGCCAATGAAGACAAATGCACCAGATTGCGTACTCCAGTACGCTGCATGGCACGCATCAAGCTCATGATACAGCTGACATTATCATTATAATATTCAAGTGGTTTTAAAACTGATTCTTCTAATGATTTAAAGCTGGCAGTATGAATGACAGCCTGTACTGAATTCTGTTCAAAAACTTTATTTAATGCTGGAGTGTTACGGATATCAATTTTGACAAAAGGCACATAGCGGCCGGAAATAAATTCAAGGCGTTCTAAGGTCTGTAGACTGGCATTGGCCAGATTATCGACCACAATGACCTCTAGTCCTTGTGCCATCAGACTTAAAGCAATATGTGAGCCTAAAAAGCCTAAACCACCCGTCACTAAAATCATTGTTTATTAACTCCGCTTTAGAATCAGTATCTTAAATTGATATGGTGTTTATTTGGTGCTTTCTCCGACTTATCCACAGGATCAAAAACGCAAAAACCGACCCAAAATTTCTTCTGAGCCGGCTAATCTGCTCAATAAGTATATTTTATTTTACAGGTCGAACAAAAGTTGATTGTTATGTAATGTATGGAATTCATGACAGTGAATTAAGCCTCATCTTGAGAGCTTTTATTAAATTATAATCTTCAGTTATAAAACTGAAAGGTAGGAAGATGATGCAGGATTGGGTTGATATTGTGAATGGGTGGAAGAAGTAATGAGCATATCAAAACTGGCATCTACAGTAATTCTAGCAACATCGCTTGCTACATTATTCCTTTTTGTCTTTTTATTTTATTTGTATGGTGGTGAGAATGGCGCACTAAAAGATGCTCTATCAACGACTGCTAGTTACTTTGGTGGAATTGCAACTCTCGTGGCTGCTTATATTGCTACGCAATTATTTAATGATTGGAGGGATCAGGAAAAATACAGAATTACATCCAGTCTAGCTCTGGATTGTCTGAAAGACTACTTAGCAGCTAAAGACATGTTATTTTTTTACTTATTTCAGCATGTTTATAATACCCCAGCCATCACCTATAAAGATCTTGATGATTTTTTCTTTCAAACAAATCATAAAATCACCACTCTTAATGAGATTCTTGGAAGGCTTAAAAAAGCTGAAATCGATAAAGAGATAGTTGATTCTTTCTATCTGAAAAACTATTTAGAGATTGCCAAATATATAAGTAGTACTGAAATGCTTAAACAATATAGTAATAATGAACTCAAAGATTATCACGAGAAGTTCATAAATAACGAAAAAATGAAACTCCTGCCTCATAAATTATTGGATATATTAAAAATTGACTAATCTCGATTCCTGTATTCACGTTTGTCGTAATTAAATGAGCCATGCAGCCCTCACCTAGAGGGCTTATCAACTTAGACGATAGCTTTTTTAAGTAGATTAAATGCAGCTTTAGCCGCATTAATAAATCGAAGAATAATTGGAATCCAATAATCAAGATTCGTGAATACCTCTATAATTTCTTTCTTGGCATACTCAATTACCCAGTCCCGTTTTTCTTCACCAGATAAAGTGCTGTTTTTCAGCTTTTCAGCCGCATCCATGTACTTCGCAACCTGGCTTAGAATTGGGCCACCAGATTCAGCAACTTCAAGCGTTGATTTAGCGACTTGTTCAATTGTTAATGCTGTCATTATTTAATCCCTTTTTCATAATCAATCAGCACTTTGGCCACAGCCTTAGCAGCCAACCAGTACCGCGCATTAAATCGAGCAAGTTCATCTTCATTCGAAATAAAGCCAAGCTCTACAATCAAACCGCCAGCATTCACGTATGCCAAGCGGCCACGTGCTGACTTAGATTGATCAATCCAACCGTTGTCACCACGTAACCGACTGCCAAGAGCATCTGCTACAGCTTTGGATAAGTCTTGAGCCAGTTTCTTGTCTTTTGGCAGGGCAATCGTTTCAATGCCATTCGCCTGCTTGGAGGTCGCAGCATTCATGTGAAATTCGACTGCCACACTTGAGCCTTGAATTAATTTTACCGCAGCAGACAATGGATCGTTCTTGATTCCAGTACCATCCGTTTTGACTTGCAACCCTGCTTCACGCAAATAATGAGTCACCGCATTGCGGAAATTGACGACCAGATCGGCTTCTTTCACTTTGCCATTGACTGCACCGGGGTCGGTATTACTATGCCCTGCAGTAATGGTGGCAAAGCCAAGATGTTGATGCAGTTTTGGTTGATAAATCTTCTTACCAAGCCAGGATAAAAACACCATGACCGACCCTGTGATAAATGCATGGTACTCAACAGGGATCACTTTAAAGTCCATCGCCCATTGCAATGATGGAATAACGACAAGCAATAAAAAAGCTCCCAAAATTGGGAGCTTCACAGAAAGATACTTCCAGGCACTTTGTTCAATTAATTTCATTTGACGCTCCAAGTTGCAGCTTTATTTTTAAGCCAGTTTTCGATAAATGTACTTCCAAGAATTCCCAGAGCTGATGCAATTGCAATCAAAGCCAGGGGGTGAATATCGGGAATTTGTAATAAGACCCCACCAGCCAAAACGGATGAAGCTGATCCCAAAATAGTCCGACCCAAAACAAGTCGAACAGTTAGTCTTTCCTCAGATACAAGAAGTTTAGACAGGCCGATGACAGCCCCGATCACGACAAGCATCCAAAATGTTTTTTCATGCTCTTGCATGATTCCCCCTATTTTTTGACATTAAAAAAGCACCTAAAAAAGGTGCTGTTATTTGGTTGAGTTTAGACTTCTATTTCTGAATGCTGTCCAGTAGGTGCTGGTCTTAGGATCACCTGGTTTGAAATGAATACTCTGGCACCTAAGTTATAAGCTGTGCCAGATGTGCATAGTACCGGACCAGATCCACCATCGATCTGTACCCGGTATTCTGGATGTTTCACTGATGTAATGGTGCCAATGTATTCGGCCTGGGTCGGATTCAAGAGCTTTCGCAATTCAAATAAAGGATTACTCACGACTGATACGCTCCACAGTAATGGTTTCATTGACCTTTTCATGCGAAAAGGTGCCATTCACCCCTTCAATGACACCCCACCACTGGCCATTAAAGGCAATGATTTTACCAGGTAGCATTTCGCCAATTTCCTGACTGACCGGAATATCTGAGAAAGTATGTAATTCCTGAATATTGGCTTTCACCAATGCATTCTTCCCATAGCTGGCACCTGACACCACATTGAATAGTGGACCAGTGACTGACTCAAGCGGCACATCACCTGAGGTACCCCGTTGCTGTACTTTCAGGCTCTCACCACTTCGACTATTTACTACAGTGATGGCATTGAAGTCAGCAATGTATTCATCGTTCTTTTTGATGTTCTGCTGCATGACCAGGCTTTCAGACAATAGAATATCGTAATCATCCACGGTCATCGTATCCCAATAGCCTTTCTGGTACCGGGGTAAAATAGTCAATGTGTTGCCCGCTTTCTGGCTATAGATAAAACCGCCGCCTGCATCAACCACCTGCTTGATTGCATCGATGGGTGCAAGTTCTGCATAGCTCAGGCTTTCAATCGATACGATCCAGCCCAATTCATCAATCAGCCTCCAATCCAGGCTGGTACCGCTATTCGCCCGATCAATTTCAGCTTGAACCAGTTGCACAGAGGTTCGCTCATTGTCCTGGATAAATGAACGACTCGGTCCGTATTTACTTGAGTTCAATGCGGTAACACTTCGACCAGGATAGGTATATAAAACACTGGCAAAGCGTCGGGTCTCTTCTGGATCTTCCAGCAGAATATGATGCTCGAACCCATTGATCATAACTTTAAGGATCACAGGCTGACCATTGATTGGTTGCAGCTTGTCTTTTTCCGTATGAGCCACAGTAATGGAATAGGTCCAGCACCATTGCGACCGGCTGGTGCTGTAGGTGCCATCCATGACCTTGATCTTCTCGCCGGTATCGAGTCTCTCGGCTGTTAATGTGTTCACGATATACCACCAGTTTCTGTTCGGCAGTGCTGGAATACAGTCATCTGCACCAAAATTTAAAACAACATTGTGTGAATCAACGTCATGACATAAGCAGATAAAGTTTAGATCGCCAGTACCTTCGTATTTAGGTATTTCCGGCTTTGGCCAAGGTAAAACTGGATGCTTGCGATAGTGAATTGCTTTGGCTTTATCCCAGGGCAAATCCGACTTGGTGATAATCTCAAGCCCTTTTTCCCACTCAAATGAAAAACGGTGCTCAAAGACTTGGGCGACTTCATGGGAATAGGTAAAAGTCTTGCGCCGGCGGATCATTTCCTGCCAGACTGTTTCCCGGTTGTGACGCAGCTTGATTGTTTCTTCATGCGCATAGAGTTGATGAATAAAGCGTTTATCGCCATCTTCCCAAATTACATACGCATCAGAACTCAATCCGGTTGCCTGCTCATGCAAGGATCTAATCGCCCGGGTTAATGACCCTGCCTGCTCATAATGGATATTTTCCTGATTAGAAATCACCAAACCCTGATCATAAAAAAGAGCCTCATTTGAGACTCTTAAAATTGGTTTAGCCCACGGTATTTCTATTGAGCTCAACGCTGTAATGGCTTTCTGATATCGCATATCAAAACCACAAGATACTCCGACCAGATGATTAATATCAAACAGCGCTTTAACTTCAAACTGAAATTCAGTATCTAAAACCGCATCAATAATGCATAAGTTTTCAACAAATACTGCTTCGATTTCAAAACTAAAGCTCGTATCTAAAACCGCATCGATCTGGCCAATAACATCAGTATTTTCACTAAATACTGCAACTACATCAAAGCTAAATTCAGTGTCGAGCACCGTATCTATGACAGCAGTATTTACGCCACTGTCAGCATAAATTGCAGTGATTTCAAAACTAAAATCAGCATCTAATACTGTGTCGATTACAGCAGATACATCATCGCCAAAATTGAGATTGGTTGAGCCATCGGCCAGATGCTCAAAATTCAGAATGATGTTGTGACTATCAATATTATCAGGCTTAAAGTTTAAGTTTAGATTATGTGCATCAACAGTGCCAGCCTTGTTTTTAAAATCCACATGAGCACCCCTATTGAATTAAATTAAGGCCGAAGTTTGATTGATTGAATGTTAAGTGTGCCACCCACAACCAAATTGGTATTTGCGAGTGTAATATCAGTTCCCACTGTTAGATCCGCTGCCACTTCACCTGCTCCGTTAAAAATCCGTGCCCATGTTGCAGTGCCTGTTTTAGTCACAGTTGCTGTATCGGAGGGGTGCAATTCAACATAACTGGTAGTCACATCTTTAATGCAAGGCTCAGGCAAAGTGAGCGTGACCAGAGCCTTCGTATGATCGGCAGCAACAGCCGGTGAGGTTGGTTGAGTACCCTCATAAAAAATAACGGTAGAACTTTGGCTACCGTTATCCATAAATTTTGCAAACTCTTGCATCATTGCAAGTTTTGCTTTGATAGATGTTTTACTCATTTGGGCACCACGTTATCTTGAATGACGGCGTTGAATTGTTGGTTTTTATCAAATGCTACAACGAACGTTTTTAAGTCTGTATTTAATCCTAAAAACTGATAATTGCCATTTTCATCGGGTTTACGCACCGCAATCGGTTGTAAGTTTGCTTTGCTATAAAGCACGATATTTGCATTTTGATATGCATTACCAAGTTTTTTGATTGAACCCTTAATTTCTGCAACCGTTTTTTTTATTCCAAAATTTAGATAATAATCACCACTAATCCACATCGCATAACTTCTACTTTTTCGGCTAGCAACTCTCATTTAAATTCCCCTAAGTAAAAGTAAAATCCGCCTACAGCTCCGCTCGATGCACAAGCGCTATCACTAATATACATAGATGACTCTGATAAAATTGGCGTTGTGTTTATGCTTGCTGTGGTATTCCCTGAATAGCACACATGTTTATAGCTACCTCTTAATAACTTATCAGTATCAGCAAATGGTATTTCTAGTGCTGCAACACTAGAATTAGTATAAAGCCCTGTTCTGCCGGATTCAAAATCAGGCATGATTGGCCTTGTCTCAACAACTCCTTTGCTTGTTGCTGGATGTGCTTTTAAGCAATACGACGCCCCGACACTCGCTGAGATCTGTAGAGGTGCGGCAGTTTCACTACTTATTAGTGAATAAGATGTTCCTGCACTCACAGGCTTGTAGTGTGAAAATAAAAACCACGGTGGTAGATGCGCATCTGCACCAGTTGAGTTGAACAATCCACAACCTCTCAAGCATTTAACAGATATAAACTCATAGCCCGGCTGGTTTAATAGATAAAATGCATCGCAATCTCCCACTAAGCTAAACGCCCTGTTGCCATTTTGTGGTGTTGCTGAGTCTGTTGTTGAGTTTGATCCCGTCCCAGCTTTAGCATATACCCATATTGACCACCCCCTAACAACACTCGCCCCTGTACCTGTAATTTTCCAATTTTTAGCAGGGTTAGCAGGATCGAACGGCAATTGCAGCACATCAGGATTTTCATAATCATCTATGTGCTCCATATTTTCGAGCAAGCCAACCATCGCATATTTTGCGTAATTTGAATTATATGAGCCTGTGTCGCTTGCAAGACTTTCATCAACTCGAATAAAAGGGTGCTGTGCACTTGGATTTTTTGCACGATATACACGCTTTACATCGTTCGCATCACGAAAAATAATCTCATATCCGAGTGGTGCAAGCCTGCCTGTACCACGTGTTGTGATAGTTGTTCCGGCAATCGCATTTTGAGGTTTTAAAATCAGCTGTGTTGTATTTGGCACGCCTTTGATTCGATATTTTTGATTAAGTGAGCTTGGTGTAAACCCTGACAATTCAACCACCTGAAATAACATTGCATTATGCGCTGCATATAATGTGATATGCACATCACCTTGAGCATCAATTGATGCTGCAGTGATTTGCGTAAAATCAATGCCTGTCACCAATGCTTTATCAAGCAAGCGAATCAAATCACCCCAGTTGTTTCCTAGAGTTAAGCCATTTAAGTGGCTAAAGTATTGAACATCTACATCTGTCGCCATTTTATTCACTCATAAAAAAGACCGCATAGGCGGCCATATTTGATTTAACTTTTAAACCACGCGGTCAATGTCACCACGTAGCATGATCTGGAACTGATCCGAAATTACAGTTGGCTCGGATTGTTTTACAGTGCGAATCACCCAAACCGGGAAGTTTGCGGCCACCGTATTAAATCGCAAGACGTTACCATTGGCCCAGCCTGCCCCCCAGCCTTCCTTTCTGATAATAAAGTATGGAACACCAGTGACCGGGTTGATCGGTGTGTAATCTGCGTTGGTAGTACCTGTTCCAATCTGGCCAGAATATTCACCGATACAGCGAAATGACTGAGCGTCAGTGAAGATCAATGCCCAGCGTTCCTGAATCGCGCCTTTATTCGTCACTTGGAATGGATAAAGTGAATCATTGTAGTTGGCTAAAATACTTGAGCTTGGCTCATCTGCCCAAGCATTACTCCAAGACCCTTGTACAAACTTCCGTGTATAACGTGCCTGCATATCACCAATCACCAAAGCTGATCCAACAATGGTGTCAACAGCATCATAGTTATGAGTTAAAGGCTTGGTGAATGTCAGCTGCCCATTAATTTGCACATCTCGGATCAATCCCATGTCCTGATAGCGGTATTTCACTGACAGTGGAGCTACCAGATTACCCAGTACAAAGTCACCACCCAATGTCACACGACCATAATCATAATCGACCGTGTACAAATCGAAAGCTACTTTGGTTCCATTGGCATCTTCAAGTTCAGCCCACGAAATGCGCTGATCATTCAGATCGTATGTAGTACCTGCAATTGCACTGGGTAGCTCTTGCACCTTGCTTGAGCTGACAATCCCGATCCCACCAACGCGGAAGATCGGCACCCGGCCATCAATCGGCAAACGTGTGGCAGATAAACCTAAGATCTCTGAATCTAGCGGGATATAGGTATAAGCCACCGCGTTATAACGCACAGATGAAGCATCCACCCAGACCGGAACATTGATATAGGTATCCACTCCTTCTTGGTATTCTAGCAGCGGGTCATACCAGTCGCTTGCCTCAATCTCCGCACGGTTGGCTTCTGTGATTTTGGTTTTGGTGTAGAAGTAGATCGTCACAAAGCCATTATCCCAGTTCACCTGCCCATGCGCCCGACTGGTTTCAATCACGCCATTTTCATCAGCGGTTAATGTCAGCTGACCAAATTCAGTGGTACCCACAACCACAGTTAAGGATTGTGGCCGGATCGGCATGATCGGCGTTCTAAAGCTGATCTTATTGACTGGCAACAAGTCGGTTGTGGTAGTTAAGGATTCCAGGGTAATCGTGTTATCTGTATTCGGTGTCCAGGAATCGATTTCAACGATCCCGGTACCGTATTGAATAACACCCGACTGAATCCCGCTATTATTGGCTGGATTCACATTGCGATACAGCAAGCCAGTACGATCCAGGAAAGTATCAGCACCTACTTTGAAGCGAGCTGAACCTGTCAAAATCTGCTCATCAAAGCCAGAAGATAAATCCAGTTTGAGCTTATTGGCCGTCACCATATGGGTTGCCGAGTTCGATCCTGATGTATCACGATATTTAATCTGAACATCTACAGCACCAAAAGCTTTCAGTTCAACCTGTTCACCAGAAATACTGGATGTTTGTGGAGAATAAAAAGACATATTTCCTCTCTATGCTGCGGCATAAGTGGCCATAGGTGTAAACGTGGATTTGAAACGATGACCCACGCCCTGAGGTGTAACTTCAACTGTGCCGGTAGCGTATGTAATTGAACCTTGTACTTGACCACGCTCATTAACAAGATTGCCAATCGTTGCATTTACAGGTGTGTCAATCAGTGTCACAAAGCCAGCCACCATACCATCACTACTTTTAACCGGAATTCTTAATTCCACGCTATTTGGCTGAATTGCAGATCCCGTACCAATGGTAAAGGTCAGCTTTTGATTTACAGGAGTAACATCCATCTTAGTCTGCTCAAGTGAAGTGCCGTAGTTATAGATCACTGAAAAGACTGTGCCTTTCTGTGGCAACTTATTCGGAATGATCTTGCCAATCCCGGTGGCATAATTAATTTCACCGGTGGCATCACCGGTAAATTTGCCCTGGGTATTGGAGGTTGCTGTTTTCTCTTCACCTTCTAGGGCCCAGTTAATCGTGATACCCGGCAAAACACCTGGTCGACCTAAATCAAAATCAAATGCAGCTTTTTCCACGGTTAAATTTGATCTTACGAAGGTGACAATCGGTGTACCCCAGTTCAGCAGGATCGGTGTGTCTACATCTGGTAGTGCACCAGTCGTTAATAACCAGGAGCCGGTTTCATAATTGATCATGCCAGAACCAAAGGATGGGCTGGCTGCTTTGAGTTGGCCTGATCCATCATCTTTAAGTTCATAGAACTTGCCTTGCGACATATACGAGATCGACAAAGCGCCTGGTGCCGGAATTGGAATTAAAACTCCCGACCAATTGCTACCCTGATTATTCTGGGTTACTGGTATCGCATGGCTTTGGTAATACTGGTTTGGTGCTACTGCAGGTTTAAATGTAATATTCAGACTCATGGTTCCACTTGGAGCGGCTGCTGTCCACTGAATTAGTCCACGCTGATAATCAACTGTGCCTATCTGAGTGCCTTGCGTATTCTTGAGTAAACCACCCTGATCGGTAATCTGCTGACCTTGCATCGTGAAAGAAATACTGGAAGGAATCACAGCTGAGCCGATATATAGGTTCTGACTGACACCAATTACCATGTTTGGATAACTGGCTGTAATGGTGCCTTCATTACCTGCAACCAGCACCACACTCTCACCTGCAGCGTTGACATCAATAATTGGGGTCTCTGTCTGAGCGGAGGGAATCAGCTGGGCAAAGATGCTTTTAGCATTTACCGTAAATCCACCCACGTTTGCATCAGATGCCAGTGCTGTCGATGAGTAATACAGCCCAGTATCTGCAACAATCGTATCGCGGATGATGGTTTTGGATACTGCGTTACCCTGATACCACTGCCGAGCAGACAAACCAACAAAATCAATTTCCAAAGCATCATTGAGTGAGTAAGTAGCAATCTTGTATTCCACGTTTTTGCCATCCACTACCATAATGGCAGTGCGAGTTTCAACTTTGGTAATTCGCACATACTGCTCACGCTCCAAAGCCTTACCTTCATCACTGATCAGGACAATCGTATCGCCTACCGAAGATTCAACCTCTTGCGGGAACATAGCCACCTGTAGTGATGACATACCTTTCCAGTGGGTATCTAGTGGTGTTCCGGCGATCTGACCGCCTTTGGCTAGATAGTTTTCCAACCGGTTCTGGGCAGACTGGCGTTCATCAGTCCAGTTTTTGGTACTGAAAAGCAATGCTGATACGTTTGGATCTTCTGGTAGCTCAGATACAAAAACCGTTGCACCCATTAATAGATCAGTGTCTTCAGTGGTGACAGCAGGGAAAACTTTCCGCATGGATACATCACCCATGGTTCGATCCATTTCCGATACGTCATTGAACAGGTTATTGCTGATACCATCCTGAACTACTACGCCAGAATATTTACCACCGCCATCCGAGTTATCGGTCAAGCGTTCAGACTTGTAGATTACTAAATCTTTGGTTTCAATCGCCATTGTCTAACTCCGTAAAGCGCAAGGTCACGTTGTAATAATCATCCAGTGATACCGCTGGAATCCCTTTCACCGGTGCAGCCTCTAAAGCCCCATCCTGGTGGTTAAATTTGACTATGAATTCTCGATTGTCATGAGGCTGTTCAAACTTCAGTTTGAAACTCTCTTCCTGCAGTTTTGACCATTCCAAAACAGTCCGCAGTTCACGCAGCTTGACCCAGCCCATTTCCTGATCTGCTGGCTGCAAGGTGATTGGTCGGCCCGACTTCTTTTTGCCTTCCTGAATATGCAAAGTGCCATCCATTGCATAAGCCTGAGTCTGTTCGATGGGCTTCCAGGAGAATTCATCAGACCATAAAAAACCGTCCTCTAATGGGACGGTTTCTGATGTTGCTAAGCGAATAAGTTTCATGTTGATTTCGCTATACCTTTTAATTGATTTACCAGATTGGTCATTACATCCTTTTGGCTTGCATCACCTGTAAGGGATAGGGTTTGACCTCCGAATTGAATGTTGTAATTCACACTTTCCTTAATGCTTTGTGTAGCAGCATTTGATGACACAGAAGGAATTGACGGCGCATAGTCACTCAAACTACTGGAACCAGTTGAAGCCACATTGATACTGCGAAGCAATTCATTGATCTTGTTGGTTCCGTGCTGAGTGGTTATTCCATTGGCTGCAGCTCGATCAAATTCAGCATTGATCAATGCTTTCATTGCCACGCTGCTTTCCTTTCCAAGACCTTCAGCTTTAGCATCACGATCAGCGGCCATAGCCTTGGACCAGATGGTAGAAGCCAATTTTTCAGCCTCTTTATCGTCATAGCCTTTGCTTTTCAGCTGTGAAATCACATCAGACTTGGTGTAAGAATCATATTCGTAGATTCCTTTACTCAATGCTTCGCCTTGACGCTTCATTTCCTTATTGAAATCACTCTTGGCTTTAGAAACTGCATCTGCCCAGGCTTCGGTAGAAGATTTGGCTTCTTCACGTGCAATTTGCCCTGCATGGCGGTAACCATCACCAATACCACGTGCAGAGTCTTTAACACGGTGATTGGCCTTTTCCCAGTCGTCCATTGCTTTGACTGTGGCCTTGCCATTTTCGCTAATTTCTACTTGCAAGCCATGACTTGCTGCTCTTGCTTGCACTAATGCAATCTGAGCCTTGTCACCCGTAGCAAGCGCAGCATTCAACATTTGTGTATAAGCCTGCTTGATAGCATCAGCAGTGGCTTGTCCGCTTTTACTTACAACATCAAAGTTTCGCTGAGCACTAATGGCAGCATCATTAAGTTGGTCTTTAGTTTTAAGCCCTAGAGCAGCGAAGGCAGCCAGCACTGGATTTAATGCAGCTGGCAATTGACTAGCTTTCTGTTCAATTTTGCTTAAGCCAAGAGCCACTTGATCGCCGGTGATCAAACCTTGTTTTTCAAGTGCAATTAATGAGCTTTTTGCATAATCAAGTTCAGCACGGGTCTGGGCTGTATCAATAGCCTTATTAAGATTGGATGCTAAAGCTAAACCAGTATCGATACCCTTTTGCTTATATAAATCAAGGTTATTCAGGATGATTTGCACATCATTAGACGCGGCCTGAAAAGCAAGTGAAAATTTACCTTGTAGCTGCTCTGTGCTTAAGCCTGTTCGCTCCAAGGCTGCCTTCATTACAGCTTCAGTAATTTGAGCATTCTTTTCCGCTTCTTTTGAAGTTCCAGCAAAGGCTGCACGTGCATTGGTTTCAAACACAAGCAGGTCTTTGCCATCCAGTGCTTTTCCTAAACTTACCTGCAACTCATCAGCTGTAATTTTACCCTGATCCTTCAATGCGATCAGGGCTGTAATAGAGTCATTAATACCTTTAGTTGAGTCAAACTTCATAGCATTGGAAATTTTTTCCAATGCCTCTTTAGTTGGCTCCCCCTTTTTGATTAACTCATCAAATTCAGTGATTAGTTTTTTTGACTCTTCTGTGAGTTGATAGGTCTTATCACGCGCTTTCTCTGCGGCAGCTGCCTGCTCTGCCTTAATTTCAGCTGCAACTTTGGCTTGTGCTGTCTCAAGAAGCTGTTGCTTCTCAAGTTTCTCAATAGCCTCACCATAACCCATGGCTTTAGCAGCTGCTTCCCCCATCCACTCGCCAAGCGGGGTAAGCATACCAACTGTTGCCGCACCCATCACACCAAGAGAGGTAATGGCAATACCCAATGTGCCTAGACGACCTACCAAGCCCATCAAGCTTGTACCGGCAGAAGCGGTCGCTGTGGCTGTTGATGTTGCTAACTGCCCTTTAGCCACTGCTGTGGCTCTAGTTGCGTTAGCGTTAGCTATTTGTGCTTGTGTATTGGCTACAACCGAAGTTGTTTCTTGAGTAATGGCTAATGATGCAGCCTTAACGCTATTCGCTTTATCCAAGAACATCAGGCCGATGTTTAAAGCTTTGTAAGCAACAAATGCCTGTCCAACCAACATCAATGTAGAAACAATCGTATCTAGGTTCTCGGCTACAAATTTAATAGCCTCAGCAACTTTTGCACTTGCTCCAGTTGCTGCATCAGCCTCACCAATGTAGATAGTCCAAGCTGTTTTTAAGTTTTCAATTGATGCACCGATTGTTGTGGGGAATTTAGCGAATTCAGCACTAATTGCTTCACTTTGGCTCAACAAAGCGTTCGTTACCACATCAGTTGTAAGCTTCCCCTCACCAGCCATTTCGCGCAATTTACCGGTAGTTACATCAAGCCCATCAGCCAGTGCTTGAGCTAATCGTGGCGACTGCTCCATGATTGAATTGAATTCATCACCACGAAGTACACCTGAACCTAGTGCTTGGTTAAGCTGGGTAATAGCTGCTTCATTGGATGTGGCAGATCCACCGCCCACCTGAATGGCTTTGTTAATTGTTTCAGTTAATGCTAACGCCTGCTCTTGAGGCCATTTCATCTCTTGGCCGATCTTGGTTAGTCGAGAATATAGATCACCAGTTGCGGTTAAATTGGAGTTGGTATTAATGGCAACATTTTTAACATCATTCATGGCTTTTTGTAGATTGCCATGCTCTCCAATTGCTATTGATAGACGACCAGATAGGTTTTTATACTCATCGGCAGTCTGTGCAATTTCCATTGCCGTGGTGCCAATACCAAGAGCAGCTAAAGCCCCGGTTAGAGCATTAAAGCCGGTTTTTAAGCCCTGTAACTCTCCCGAGACACCTTTAGATGCTTGCTCTGTTTGCTGTAATTCTTGTGATGTTGCCTCTAATTCTTTATCAAGCTGCTTTATTTGTTGGGCGGTTTCTTGGGATTGGTTGCCAAGCTGGTCTACCTCTTTTGTCGCACTGCTGGTATCACCTACAACACTGGCTGAGCCTTCTTTAAGTGCTGCAAATGCTTCTTTTGCTGCTTTTTCTGACTGATGCATATTAGAAACAAATGCTTTTGTGTCAGCATCCATCACCAGCTTAAAAGTTAAGTTTTTACCAGACATGCTGACCTCTAAATTTTAGGCGATAAAAGACCCGCCGAAGCGGGTGTGAGTTGGGGATTAAAAAAGCACCCTAGGGTGCTTTTTCTTATATGGCCTGTTTACATGCAGTATATGTTTCAAGAGAAGATGCTAATTTATTATAGTAATTAATCTTTTCCTTAGCCTGCTTTTCCCATAGTCTTATCTCATTTTGCATAAAATAAACATAATTAAAAATTGCTGAGTCCATAGCCTCCAAAAGATCCTTTTTAGCTGGATCAAGGCATGAATAAAACTCTTCTTCTACAAGCTCTTCTCTTATCTTTCTTAATTCCGTTACTTGATTACCAAGTGATATTCTAGCTGTAGACCCAGCGATTAGATCTGCACGTGTCCAGTTGTTAGTAATTTTCATGTACTTTTCCAGCATGTCTTTCTTATTCTGGATTTCTTTTTGTTTAGCTTGCTGTTGTTGTTTGAACTCATTATCGCTTTTTTCAGAAATAAGTTTAATTTCCTCAGCCTTTAAGAGTTTAGCTTTTTCAGCCTCTATCCTTCTTGTTTCAGCAGCCTTTTCAGCGTTAATGGCATCAATCTTTTCCCGCTCTAATTTTTGCTGGTGAGCAATCTCCGCCTGCTTTAATCTTTCAGCCGATGCTTTATTACTTTGATGCATAAAATAAAACATACCGGATGCCAAAACTAAAAGGCCAATGATTAAGTATTTCATTGGGCATCCCTCTTAAATATTACGCCATAAGATTTTTACAATTCTGTCGCGACATAAAATGATGGTGTATTCCTGCAAATCCACTTCTTTTACATACTCAGTAGCTGCACAATATAGCTTGCCATCATCAAGCACATAGTGTTTTGGGCCTCTAACTTCTAATTTGTCTTTTAGAGATTGATGACTATCACCAATTTTTACCAGGTCACCAGATGGAGTACGAATACTGGTAGTTGTTCTCTCAGCAAAAGCAAACCCCGACACTAAACACAAAGCTAATAATAAATATTTCACATTTCACCCCTAAATTATTATTTTCCTATCATAACTTTAGGGTGCTACTTGATCAATCAGAAACCATTTCTTTCTTGAACGACTCAAAGCCTTTTTTGTCGGATTGAGCAACACGTGCTGCAACAGCGTTATTGAAGACTCCCTGCTTATACAGCTTATTTGCTGCCTTAACATAGCCCTGGAATGCACCGTAGGTCATTTCCATGATTTCACTATGCTGATGGCCCATTGATACCAGAAACTGGAATGAATCAAACCAAGTAGAGTCATCTTTCTTTTTAATGCCGCGTTTTGGCTTTTCGTATTTGAAATAAGCCTGGTTAATCAGAAGCACAGCTTTAAGTAGGTCCTTAAATACCTGTTCATCAGCGGCAAGTTCTACCAGTGATTCATTATCCAGATCAGTTACACAGCCAATAGTCGAAATGACTTGCACGCCGTGAGCTTTAAATAGCGCCGTCAAAGTTTCATCTGAATGATTTTGGTCTTTGATGAAATTCTTCAATACTTCAGCATGCATTGCCCAGGTGTCAAAGTCTTTTATCTGGATCTGGCGGACTTCGATATCATTAATCCGGATGCTGCGATTTGTTGCTAAGAAAAAATCATTCATGATGGGGTCTCGAGATAATTTTAGGCATTAAAAAAGCACCCGGAGGTGCTTTTCTTTTAACTTTAATAAAGGCTGAATTCTATAAAGCCCAATTACGACCTTGCCCCATCTCATAAACGATGAGAATTAAGGCTACTATCATTAGAACGACAACAACGATTTCGGCTTTGGTCAGCATTTTCGGAGCTCCACTTTTCATCATTCATATGATAAGCAAAGCATACAATTAATAACATAAAGATTACAAAAAAATTATTGGATGTTACAAAGATTTAGAAGTTAGGGAAGTTTCTTTAGAGTGTAACTACCTACTGAAGCATTCAAACATTTCGTTAAGCAACTCAACAAAAAGTTTCAACCGAAAAGCATTCTTACGCAAACCTAGAAACCTATAACTTTAGACCTGAGTATCTTACATATCCCGACATAGCTGATACATCCGTGATTTAAATCATTCTCTACACTGAAATTAAGTCTTAGAAACGTAGAGGAAATTCAATTGAAAAAGTATTCGAAAATTCTAATCTTAGCTTTAATGGGATTTACTGGTACCGTGGCTATCGCAGCTGACTCGATTCCAATAGAAGCCACTGCCGCAGCTGAAGCACAACAGGTTGCTTTAGAGTATGGAAATGAAAAAGATCAAAAATCTGAATCATCTGGTGAATAAAAGAAAGCCCTTAATTAAAGGGCTTTTTAATTACTTCCAGCTTGGCGTACAACCATTCTTCCATGACAACTCAAATTGCTTTTGATCCGTCTGATTTTCTACAAGTACTATATCCTTTGAAAGCACAATAAAACGCTGGAAGGGAACATAATCACTATCTGCTTCTTTATAGCTTACCTCTCCACACTCTCCTATTTGATTGCGGAACTTTGCCGAATCAGGGTTGGGAATGAATTTTTTTGTAGCTTCTTTTGCAAATTCAAGCTGTTCCTTTTTGCTTGTTTCTAAATCAAGATGCTGACCGTTAGATCCCTTGTGTCCACACCCAGCTAAAATCACAATAAAAAAGAATAAGCTTAAATTTTTCATAATATCCCCATGTATTAAGGGCAGCACTTTACATTAATTTTCAATCTTATCTAAAGCCTAGGGAGAGTGGATTTGTAAAGTTATGTTTTACTATTTTAAGTCTTTTTAAAATTGACCCTATATAGCCAAGTGGAACTTCCACTTATCAAAAAACCGCCCTAAAGGCGGTTCTTAGCTTACTAACTTACTGACATACAAGATAAATAAAAGTAGAAATAATTATTACGGCTAGGATGGAGACAAATATTTCTATTTTAGTCATAGCAGTTTTATTCTCAACGTGAACTGAATATCTTTTATAGCCCTATTGAGCGCTAATTAAACTAACAAAATATTACAAAACATGAGGTATTAAAAAACCACTCCGGAGAGTGGTTATCTACTTGTACTTTTATCAGTGGCGCAGAAGGTCATCAACAATAAAAACTTTCTTATCAATACTACTTACAACTTCTTCAAGAAGCTTTTCATCATTTGATTCATATTTTATAAGTGTCTCGTCACCTGCACTTTTCACACTTACGTGTACAACGGGTATCTGGTCAATGTTGTCGAAATTTAGTTTATTCATTCTTCTCACCAATGCTTATAATTCTGCCTAAATTATAACATTGATAAAAAGTACAGGCACAAAAAAAGACGCATAGCGCCGTGGAGTTCTTTGTGCCTGCATGAGGTTATTACGCTGCCGGAATCGTCACAACATGGCCATATAAGCCTAATGCCGGATCTGCTTGCTTCGTTACATCAGATAAAGCCTGACCAGAGATTTCATACTGACCAAGTTCTTCATGAATCAGTGGGAAAGTGGTTTCTGGCGACTTCTTGGTACGCCATAAACGTACAGCCATGTGTTTACCATTTGCGGTATTGATGCCCTTGAAGAAAAGCTCATACTCTTTTTCAAAGTCGGATGCCAGAGTGGTATTAGTCACTGCACCAGTGGTGTAGGTGGCTAAGATCGGCATGGTCAGATCTGATACATCATGGAAAACCACAGTACCAAATACAGCATCCAGTGTGTAATTCTCTGGATCAACAGTCTTAGCTGTGCCAGTGGTTGAATCCTTGAATGAAACCGTTTTCAGGTTATAACCATCCAGTTTGATTTCTTTACCGGCCACCACAGTACCCAGTGATACATCTGTCGCTGTAGTGGTCGCTACGGCGTGATTCATACCAGACAGGATGTATTGAAGGTTTTCTGGATCAGTTTCTTCCAGCGTTCCCGTGAAATTCACTGACGTTGCGTTGATCATGGTGAAGTCAGTAGTACGCTGACCAGAGGTTGATTCTTTATGCTCAACAACATCAGCACCAATTTCTAACTCAAAGTCTGGCACGTTGCCCAAATGGCGCATTGCACTAGCAACACCATTCACAAGTTCTGACAGGTAAAACTTACCTTGCAGCGAAATATATTCTTTAGCCATTACTTTTCATCCCCTGTAGTTTTTTTGGCTGGAGCAGCTTTAGGTTCAGGTAGTTCCTGAATGACACCATCTGCCAGTAATTTTTTGATTTGTGCATCACTCAGCCCACCGACCACATCGCCTTTTTGAAAGCGGCCTACAGGCTGCAATGCTTTGTATTGTTTTGCCATGACTGGCTCCTAAATGAATTTTTGCGATTCAAAAATAATCGTGATGTATGCAAAGCCTGGACTGTAGCCATCTCGAACCGAGATCATTTCTAGTGACGTTCGTGATGCCTGAGGCTGCCAGCCGGAAAGTAATTGAATGACCTTCTCGGTTAACAACCCAGCTTCATCACTCACCGCTCGGCCATCAGTCATCTGAGATTGAGCATTACGACATGCCACCGTGACCGCCCATTGCTGACCGATCTGATTGATACTTCCACGACCTGCACTGGCTTTCTTGTCAATACGGACAAAATTGACATGCGCAGATGGCGTGACTTGTGACATCTCGGTGACCATAACTGAATTCAACGGCGTATAGATCTTTAGAAGTTCTGGAATTTCCTTCAGCTTGTTTGCGATCTCATCACGTACCGCGAAGAAGGTGCTCATCGATAAAACTCCCGACAATGTCTAAAACCATGACTTCATCTTCAGCATCAATACCAAGCTGAGTCCGAGGTGGAATAATGGATTGCTTAACCTTTCGATACTGGCCACCAACTGCGAATGTAATGTATTGGCCATTCTTGGGTAGGATTGTTGCGCCGTAATGCAGATGGGGTGCATACGCAACATCTGTACCCACCTCCACACCATTTGAAAGAACATTGTGTGTGTAGGAATTCATCAGGCGGCCAGTATCTCGAAGCGTTTCACCACCCTGCATACGTGCACGCCATGAAATCTTCCACGGGTTCCCATCTACATCAGTACCCGTTAAGAATCGATGCTGCACACTATCTACAAGTCCAGCACCAATCTCATCAAACAGCTGGTTCTTTAATGATTCAAAGTTACCTAATTGATTAAGTATTGCTTCAATCGGTGAACTATCTGCCTGAATAGTTATTGCAAAAGCCATAAGCACCTCACTTCAAGCTGGGCATCTGGTCCAGGATAGAATCTCCAAATACACCACCGGTATATGAAGTACCGACTGGCGCCGTTGAAGGTCGTCCTTTAGGTTGGTCATCCACGATCTGGTTTGTTTCAGGTAACTGAATCTGCAAATGTGCTTTGTTATCAGCCACACGCTTTAAGAATGCAATTGCATCTTCATAGCGTTTTCGCACCTCATCGGTTGGCTGCTCAAAATGAAGGCGGTAGCGTGCAATATCACACGCCATACGCTTTAAATTACTCGGCACATTGGGAAGCGGCAAAGGATAACGACCACCGATATGACCGTTAATCTCCTCCATTGCATCCTGGATTGCATCATTAATTGCTTGAGAACCTTTTGCTGCATCTTCATACATCAATTTCAGGTTCTCAATTGAAGCCCCAAATCGTGCGACCAAATCTGCTTCAGTCGCATACATAGATCACCTACTTGGTTTCGTCAGCAGGTTTTGAGTCTGCTTTAGGTTTTGCAGCAGGCTTCGCCTTTTCAAGTTCAGCCACTTTTGCTTTTAGCTCGGTAACTTCTTTTTCAGCCTTCACTTTCGCAACTTCAAGATCAGTGTTGGCTTTCATCAGCTCAGCATTGGCTTTTTCAAGTTCAGCTAAACGTGCAGCGGCACCATCTGCCTTAGGTTCTTCCGGCTCTTGATATTCTTCAATAGCCCCAGACGCTAAAAGGACCTGAAGTTGTTTAGCTTCAAGCCCCTCAATTTCCTGACCTGGACGGAAGTGTCCGATCGATTGTTTTGCAATGTACTTTGGCATTTTGATCTCCTTATACAAATCCACGTCCACCGACTAAACCGTTCTTGTTATTAGGAACAGCAAGTGGAGATGATTCAGCTAATAATTGAATGCTTGAAGGGTTCTTTTCCTGCCATTGGCTTAAATAGAATTCTAGAGCTTGGCCAAATGCTTCAACGTTTTGCAATGCACAGTGAGCAATCCAACCATTAGCATCAGAAACCAGCCCAAAGAAATCTTCTGGAATGAAACGCTCAACACTTCCATTCATGCTGTGTTTAGCATCATAGGTCCAGATTTCTAGGTTATCGATGGTACCGCGGAATTGGGGTTTATCAGATTGATCAAAGGTTGGAGTAAGTGGAACACTCACACCCGCATATGGAGCAATGAACTTTTCCTTAAACTCAGGATCTTTAATCAGCGTGTTATACACTTTTGACGTAGTTAAGGCCATGATTGGTGATGTACCAGCATGCTCAACAGAAAGATCAATCATCGCTTGAATATCTTTGACTGGAGTAGCACCCGCTTGGCCCCATTTGATCAACGGCGTAAAGTTACATGCTGCATTACGTTCATAATCTACTTCATACATCGGGAAGTCTGCAGAAGCAAAAGTGGTTTTACCGTAGAGAAGCACATCACGAGCAATTAATAGCTTTCGGTTTTCGATAGACTGACGCAGATACAATGCTTTTTGAGCCTGATCAATCAGTAGTAGATCTGCATCAGACAAGCGATTTGAGCCAGTCGCAATCACACCAAACTGACGTAAGCGTGCGATCAGAGCAGTGTTTTGCACTTCACTTGGCATGACTGTCATCATTGGTTTCAGATAAGCTGGCTTAACGAATTTCACGTTACCAGATTCACCTACTTTAATCTGACGTCCAGCTGCAGTCGGAGTAACAAACGGCGCAAGTGGAGTCGCTGTATTTAGCTCACCTACTGGAACTTCTTTTTTAGCGTAGGAAACACGCTGAGGGAAAAAGCGGTCCATCAGCCAGGTATCTACCTTTTGAGTGGTATCAGTCAGTAATACCAGCTGTGGCACATCCAGTAATTCCACTGGTGCATTTTGAAATGTAAAAGTTTGACTCATGTCTTAGTTCCCCACAACTTTACGAAGTTCGATTTTGTTTTTTAATGCTTGTGCACGTACTGCATCATATTGAGCAGTAGTCAGAGGTGTTCCATTCACTGTAACTACTGCAATATCAAATGGGCCTTGCACGTAGATCGGCATTTCAAGATTATTAGCCGCATGGTAAGTAGATTGCGCTGCGGTGAAATCTGAAACAGCAATTGCATTCCATTCACCTACTACACCTTCAGTGACAACAGGATGATCAGCAACGTTATCGGCACTCACGTTAAGTAAATCGCCGCGCTTATATGCTGTAGCAGTTTTTACTTTGGCATTTTCTGTACGTACGCCGTCACCGACCACTAGCTGTTTATTTTCAATAGTTCCTGTTACGACTTGGCTCATGATTTAGCTCCTTGTTGCTGTGCTGCTACAAACTGATTAAATGCCTGATCTAAAGCCGAGCCTTGTGGAGCTTGACCACCTTGCCCCGGATTGGCTTGATGAGTGAACAAGTGAGTAAATGCCGGATTTACACTTGGTGTTTGTGTTTGCTGTTGTTGTTCAGCTGGTGTTTGTTGACTGCCTGCTGCAAACTGTTTGAGTGTTCCTGCCATCAGTTCAAATGCATCATCTGGCATGGCTGCAAACTTTGTTTTTTCTTCAGCGCTAAACTCTTTGTTTAGAGCTTTGGCCAAAGCGTCAATTTCAGAATTACGCTTATCTGTTGCAAACTGTTTGTTTTGTTCAGTCAAGGTGGAGACCTGACCTTCCAATTCTCTGATTTTGGCTTGCGCCTGTTCTAATTCGGTCACGTCGGTGTCCTCTGGTTGATTAAATTGTTTTGGAGAGTGACTCGCTGCCACTGCGTTTGTGTTGTCATCCGCACCCAAAGCACAGAAAGACACTTCACGAATACGACCACCACGAAAAACCGTGATAGGCCCTTGATGCACTTTTCCATTTACAGTGACTGATGCACCCGCTTGGATTTCTTCGACTGCAGAGGGTTCAATTCGCACTGACATCTGCCACGGAAAGCCATCGTCAGAGTCCTGAGCTACCTGAGTACCAAATTCATTACTCATTAGATCGCCCGAAACTGTTAGTCCGTTCTGGTGATCAATGCTGTGGCTATTGATGGCTCCAGCACGTTGCCGGGTTGAGTGATCCAGTAACGCAGGGATTCGGCCTTTAATTTGCATAGAATCAAGATCAAAGATGATTCGATCCCAATACCAATGATCGGTAATAACTTCACCACTGTATGCAACACCGGAGAAAGTCCGCTTCTTCTTGCCATCTTCAGCTTGATCGACATTTAAGTTACCGACCTGGAAGCAATACTGATTCGGCTTATGTTCCTCTTCTTTTGGCATTTCTCATGCTCCATAAAAAAACCGCCCTTTCGGACGGCGTAAAATAGCTACAAATAAACCCACCGAGGTGGGTAAATAGTTCAAGTATTCTTTATAGGTATCAGCTTAAGTTTCCATTCACTATCAAACCTCTTATTTAGAAAGTTTGTTATCTGGTTCTCACGATCTTTGAACTCATATGGAGTTAAGACTATTGCATTCCTTCCGCTAGATACCCCATACCTTGTAAATCCCGTAAGCGCTCTCCTTGTAGAAGTATTATTTGACAAAAGAACCCTTGCCTTTCCTTCTCTTATTAAACGCTTTCGGCCTCTTATTTTAGGGCACTTATCTGCAGGTATTTCGATCTCAATTGCAAAACAAACCATATCCCAACCAAGTGACTAAGCTGTACAGATTTTATAAGTCTACTTTGCCCCTAATCCAATATTTAAATATTCCATTCGTTGTATAAAAAATGTAGCTTAAACATTGTCCTATAGCAGATTAGTTAATTAAAAGATTAATTAACTAGTGGTCTGATCGTATAAACCATCTGCCCTTCAACCGCTTCAATCGAAACAACCTCAAATGACAATCCCATCGGTATTAAAACGCCGTTACCAGCATTCAACATATCCAGATCAACACCCAAGCCTTTAGCATTCTCAATCTTAATCACGATATCTGAAGCTGTATCAGCCATCAGCAACGGCGCATTCAATTGAAGTGTTTGCCCTACCTGATAAGCCGCTACTTGATTAAGAGTTGCAGCACCTACTACGGTAGAAGCCGTATTGCTTGCCACAGTTTGAATCGCTGCCATGTCTGCACTCAGCCAGCGCTTAAGTACATCATCAGCTAGTGAGCCTGTAGCAGAGTTTAAATAGCCAGTCAGTACGGCATCATTTCCCTGCACATAGTCCAAGAAGGTGCGAATCGCACTTGGGCGAATGCTTGGATCAAGTGGAATCACGGTATTAGCCACCGTATCAAATAGATCCCGAGCCTTATCATCCATCGGAGCAAATAGTCTTGTGAGTTTTTTACTCGCCGTCCATTCAGCCTTGATTACCTCTTTCTGCTCGAGAAGATATTCTTTATCCAGACTTGAAGTGCTGATCTTTTTATCTACCAGCAATTCAAGTTCACCAAACTGCAATGGATGAGAACTCCAATCTAAGGCTTCAGCTATCTCAGGCAACTGATCATCTGGCGTAATGCCGTATTTCAATGCCTGCTTCTCAGTCAGAGCAACTACAGTACAGCGACAACGAAAACCCAACGGCGGGTAATGTGTCAGCCAGAATGGATGATCAATCGGCAATACAATCCGATTCAAGGCCAAATGACTTGGACGCACTCGACTATCATTGATCGCCGAGTACATCAGGTAAGGTCGTTTAACCTTATTCCGTTGCTGTTGCTGCCAACGGCCATGACCATAAGCACTTTGAATATTGGTACGAAATACATTATCCAGGTAGTGCCTTGGCAGAATGATTTCAGATTCTTCAATTAGCTTCTGAAAATCCTTAAAGGTACCACCGTCGGCAATGGATTTATTCACTGCCTTGATGACGGTTTCAACCTGCTCAAGACTCGATAGAAAGCTAACCGTGGTTGCCATCTGTCGGGTCTTAAGGTCCATTGAATAAAACTCATCAGGCAGCACGATCTTTTTACTGTGGGCGTACTGAAGTGCCTCAAGAAACGTGACTGGTTGCATAGCTTACTTCCCGTTTTGAGCCGTCACATATCCCAACACATCTGCAGCATATAAAGCCTGATCCAGATTAGCTGTGAACTGTGTCTGAGTTGCATCAGGTATTAATTGCATCAGGTTATAAGCCAGACTTTCTGGACTATCAGACTTGAATATCAATTCCTTGACTTGGTCCGGCTTAAGTAGCTGCAATTCATCTTGGCCATCTGTGAGCTCTTCAACTTCCTGCTGTTCAGGTGAAAGCTTGTTTGCTGTTGCCTTGAAGTTGAATGCCTGGCGAGGTAGTGCAGTGAATTGATTGAAGCCAGTTTGAGGCTGTTCAATCACATCACCATCTTCCAGACCATATTCACGCTTAAAGTATTGTGGCGTTAAGACTGCACCGGCATTCTTTAACTTCACATCACGATCCGCTTTAGGTTCTTCCAGTGACTTCTCTTCACCAATGATGACCCGGTGTCGTTCCCAGCCATTGATATCGCATAGCGCATTAATAATGGCTTGGATCGTCGGCATGATCATTCGCACATCGGCCTTGTACTTTGAGTTTTGAACCTCAAGATGAACATCACCTAAGGCACGAGATCCAGAACCATCGGTACCAGATGTGAGAGTCTGACCCAGAATTACCTTTTGAATACGGCGCTCAAGGTTCTTGTCAAAAGTTTCGAATGTCTGTGATGCGTTGCCATTGGTATTGGCTGTCTGGATCTCTACCGAATCTGTACCGCTTAAAGCAATTACCGAACTGGCATGTGCTCTAAGTAGTGCATCACGCATATCTGTCGTCTTGCCGGCAGTTTTACCAACCAGCATTGGTAAGCCAAACTTTTCAACGAACTTGGCCCAGAACTTAAAGCCAGACGTTTTGAAGAACCAGACCCAGTACAGTCGACTTAAAAGAGCCTCACCTAATGGATTCTCATAAGTAGATTTACAACGTGTCAAAAAGTGTTTGAAGCGCTGATCAACCTCCTGATCCTGCCGAGTTGTATTGTAGTTAGCCAGCAGCATCAGACGACCATCATTCTTAGGCTCATACCATTGCATTGGCTTTTCACCAATCCACTTAAAACCAATAAACGGCGTAATGGTATTGCCATCAATATGTAGGCTCGGTTCCTCAGGCTTGGTATAGATTGCCTCTAATACAGAATATCCGTACCAGCGAGCATTCTGCGCACCCAAGAGAATCTCAGACCACCACTCACTTAAATGCTCCATAATGATTTTAGATTCCGGTCGGTCCATCGGCTCTACACGCCATGATGCGCTCTCAAGTTTATCCTGGCGTTTTTCAATAGCCTGATAAATCTCATCGTCATACATCATGACTTTCAATCGTGGACGTGTGACCCCGGCTTTTCGAAGTACTTCATCGCCGTCTGGCATCTTGGTCAGATAACTGATTAAAGCCTGTTCAGCTTCATGAGAATACAGTGCACCAGCTTCAGGTTTTGCATTCTCAGGTTTTTTCCTTTTCTTAGACATAACTCAACCTTATGCAGCCGGAGGGCTGTAATTAATCGCAATTACTGCATCTTCAATCGCATCAATCAGCGTATCTACTTGGTCATCATGATCATGGGTAAATGCCGCATTGAATGCTTCACACTCTTCAAAGAATTCACCAACCCAATGAGCATCTTTAGGTACCATCACAAAACGATCTTCAGGTTTATCCTTATAGTTCGCTTCAAGATGGACTTGCACATCCATGAAACGGGATAGCTTGTCTGTATTGCGCTGGACTGGAATTACAGCAACGCCCGAGTAAGTACCGAGTGTTTGGATCAATTGGGTACCAGATGCCTTATCTTCTACTTTCATGTAGCGGATTGGTTTGGTATGCCAGGTGTATTCCTTGTGCTTATCCAGAAAGGCTTTAGCCTGACGATTCAGTTCTGGTGCTTCCCATTTACCGCGCAAGAGATCTAGCAAGTACAACTTTCCATCTATGCCCATGCCTACCAGCAGGAATACGGAATAGTCATTGTGCTCTTTGGTCTTTTGAGCGGTATCGACAAGGACAGCACGCCACTGAAGTTCTGGAATATCTTTATAGAATCCAAACCATTCAGATTTAATCAGGTCACCGCCTAATTTCTTAGGCTGCTGCATGTACTGACTGGAGAATGTATAACGGGATACTGTGGCACCTTCTTTATCCTTACCACCCTTTTCAAGCTGTAATAAGGATTGAAGTGATTCCTTCTTTGGCCAGTAACTTTGGCGACCCTGCTCATCACGCTCTGCATCTCGCGGTACCAGTTTTTGAATATGCTCTGGCAGTGTTTCAATGTACTTATCATCAATCAAAGCCGGAATGGATATCTGAGTCCACTCACCAGGTAAATTGCCTGTCATGACGAAATTGGTTGGATCCTCAGTATGCAGGCGCTGCATGATCATGATGATGGGTGTATCAGACTTGGCCTTACGTGAGTTCACCGTATTAAGTAACTTGCGATTGGCGGCATCTCGTTTGATCTTACTGAAAGCATCTTCTGGCTTTAATGGGTCATCGATAATGATACAACCTGTAAAGCCATCATCAGCCAGTGTTCCTGCGCGCCGTCCTGTTACCTGTCCACCCATGGAGGCCACATAGACATGACCTACATCGTAGTCCTCAACTGTAATTTTCCATTCCTTTTTGGAGTCAGTACTATTGGAAACCGTTAAATCCCACATCATCCGATAGTCTTTGGACTTCACAATGTCACGCGCCGTATCTGATACACCCTCAACTAGTGATTGAGAAAAGGATAAATACAAAAACCGTGATCGAGCATTTAGAGCCAAACCTCGCGGGATTAAATTAGTTGTCAGTTCAGTTTTACCCGCGCCTGGTGGAACGTTGATGACCACGTTCGCAATCTCACCAGCTATCACCTGATCAATAATCCATGAGATATAAACATGGTGCCAATTCACCGTAAATTTAAAGCCCATACGGGGCTTAAAGAATCGCCGGGTGAAATATAAATGCTCATCCTCACACAGCTTCTTTTCAACCTGTGTTTGCAGATCCATTTAATATTCCTCTTGAGCCTTCTTCACCGCAGCTTCAACCTGTTCTTGAGTAGCATGGACAACTGTAGTCTGTAATGCTTCACCGTCCTTACCCGTAATTTCTTGTCTGTTAGTGAATTGACCACCTACATCTTTAGCAGCCTGTTCAAGAATCTTGAGTGCTAATTTTGCATTCTTGGTTTTTTCAAGTTGCTTCTGATATTGCTTAAGCCGGTAATACTTACTGGCAATTGGAATATCTATCAAACCTTCATCAAATTTCTTACGAGTCTGGTTGAATAGATCTGCAAGTTTTTTCCCGAGATTGCGACCCGCGTATTTAGTCGGATCATAGTTTTCACACTGACGACGATCGATTTCGATGTTGAACTCTTGCTTGACCAACTCCGCAACTTCTTGAGGGGTATCACGGCATGCAAGAGCTTGAACAATAAATATTTTTACAGGCTCTTTAAGTGCTGCCATAAATCCCCCTTTTGTCATGCTACGTCATGCAAAGCAGGCAAAAAATTTAAAACTACTCAATCACACAGTTCCCACAACACGCAGCCATACTTTTTTCAGATACAAACGGCGCATTCTTGGCAATTTCAACGAGACGTTTCACTGAATCATCAACTCCCCATCGTTTAGTCTCACCAAAGAACACTTCCACGTCATGGCCAGCTAAGTAGTGCTTAGGCAGCCCAGTTACATCGCTATAAATGATTTCGCCATCTTCATCACGCTCTACACCGATGTGATAAAGCTCATGTTCAATCAGCCTGCAGAAGTCTCTATCTGTAGCCTGTTCACAATAAGTAGCATCAATGGTAATCAGATATTGCGGCACAAAACCAAACCAATCCCGCATCTGTTGTTCCTGGCGTGCTTTCTTCCAGCCACCTACGTTAAACATGACCTTTTCACATTGACCCAGTACCATACGTTTTTTTGCTACGGCGGCAGATGATGCCCATGCAAATGCAAGAAACTCCTCATTGTCGTGAAGTAGCTCAGCAATATGATCATGATCGGGGTTATGTAGTTCACCACCGAGAGTAAGCCAGTTATTCACGACCCATTCTTTAAGCTCTGGTGCCGGTGCCAAGCGAATGGCTTCTTCTTCCTCGGCCTGATCAATCAGATCCGTCGGTGGGAATGGTCTGAACTGTTCCATCTTCTAATCTCTCTAACTGACTTCGAATCCAGTTAATTGCATAACCCGATTCAATTTGATGGGGTTCAAGACGCACAAATATATAACCTTGATCTTCAGCAAGATCATACTTATTAAATGAATTCGCTATCTTTCTTCCGCCGCGACCAACCGCCCATGGACTGCCCGCAATTTCTATAAGAAGATTCAACTTCACAATATAAAAATCAAACCGCCAATTTTTGGTTGATTCAAATTGAAACTTCCGTCTGTAGCCAATTCGGTATTCTTCTAATTCTTGAAATAAGGTTTCTTCAGCTTCTAAATATTTTTCTCTAGCCTTAGGTAGAGGTTTATTGCGGAGTTTGGTTTTGATTGGGCCTTTGGCGGTTAAGCATTTATAGAGGTCTGGATCCATGAATATTACCCAATAAAAAACCATCCGAAGATGGTTTTTTATTATTCAGTCTTGAGCTATTAGCCGCAAGATGCTTGAACGATAATTTTAGTTTGTGGGTCAGTTACTACCGTAACTCTCTCTAAACGGTAATCTAAAGTTACCGGTTGGCCAGGTGCTACCATACGTACAATTTCAGCATTAGTCTTGGCTTTAATTGCTGCTTCAGATAAACCAGTTTGTCCAACAAGTTTGGTTGCTTCCTCTGCTACACAGCTAGTCATCGTATTTGGTTGATGAGAAGGCATCTGTTCAGGATTATTTGCACACGCCGTCAATGTAACTGCTACTAGAATTAAAGATAAATTCTGGATAATTTTCATAAGTTTCTGTCTTGTTGGAATAAAAAATTAATCATACCGAATAAGAAAGTATCGGTTGCAGGCTTAACAACAGTCTATATATTCTGCTTAATCAGAAAAATAATGAACTGTCGCAATAGTTATCTAGTGCATTCCCCAGACTTTTAACAGTGATAACGGGAAAACCTCCCAAAGGAGGTTCTATGCATAGATTTAAATTTTAACCACAAAATGCCTTAAGAATAGTTTGGGTTTGTGGATCAGCAATTACAGTAACTCGTCCTGGATGATAATCTTTAGTTATAGGTTGGCCCGGTGCAACCAGTCTAACAACCTCAGAATTTGTTTTTGATTTGATATCAGCCTCGCTCGATAATGTCGTACGTGCTAATTTTGCTGCACTTTCAGGCACGCATTTTTTCATCATCTCAGGCTTGTGAACAATTTCTGTATCAGGAGTACCTGCACAAGCAGTCAAAGTCACTGCTGCAATAATAAGTGACACATTATAAATAATTTTCATAAGCTTCTATCTTTCACATATAAAAGCAGGATGATACCTAGGTCGGCTTGAGCAAGCCTAGCCATATCAACAATGTTAATACACTTCTTTAAATATTGAAATTTAAAAAAAACCTGCTTAACTATCCCAAATTAAGCAGGTACATGTCAGTGCGGTAATTTTATTGTTCTTTTTATGTACAAAATCCTAGCAAATAATTTATTTAACCGCCTAGCATTCTCTTGCGTATTCAGACGAATGGTTGATCATTTAACTTCCTTCAAACAATCCCGACACACCTTGATTTCTTCATCATCAACCGTGTAGTCGATCTCAGTCGCACCATGTAGGCCGAATAGGCAAAGGAAAAATTGGAGCATATTTTTCTCCTGATAAAAAAATACCACCCAAAGGTGGCAATTATTAAAAATACAATTTATAGCGGTTTCATTAATTCTAAAAACTTTTTACGGGGTCTTATATAAATAATTTCTTTAGGGTTTTGCGGGTATCCGAAATTAAAAGAGTTAACAATAGGTTTTAATTTATAGTAGTTCAGAATTAGCTCTTCTTCTCTACCTAGATCAGATTTTTCACTATACCTATAGGTTTCTATCAATTTAGCAATTTCTTCGGATATATATTTGAATTGATGTAAATTATTCTTCAAGTTAGTTGCGTCTTGATAAACATTTACGTCGGATTGCTCTTTTGAAACCAAGTAATAAAAAAGAACTGCCTCATTGTATAAATCCAACTCTAATCCCTGTAGAAGCTTTATCTCTACGTCCATTTTTTCAATCAAAATAGAGATTTCTTTAGACTTAGAAACCGTTCTTGAAACTTTCGGTTGAAGCACATTATTCATCTCACTGAAGAAATGATATAAGGTCTGAACATGCCTCTCATACCTTGTATAGATTCCAAATATTTTTTCAGCTTTCTCGTTGTAATTTTTATTATATAGTTCTTTTTTTGCGGTTTCATTTTTCACACTTTCTTGCCACTCCCATACATATATACCAATGAAAATGGTTAAAGGAGCAACTATTGCTACTGTGATAAATGAATATTCTTTTCCGAGTAGAAAATTCAAAATAATCACATAAATAATATAAAATATAATAAATACTTTAGGATTTTTCTTAATAAAATTTTCCACTCTATGTGATTCTCATTAGCTTATATTCACAATATACAACATGTTCAATCTAATTCTATTGCAGACAAAAAAGCCCACCATTTGGCGAGCTTCTTTGTCAGTCAAAGTGAATTACTTACACTTCGATCACTATATCACGAATATCGCATACCCCGTGCGCACAGTCAAACGGTTTTTTTAAACATATCAAAAGTTAAGTGAGGATAGCGACACTTCACAAATGCCAGTCCACACTTCAGGTCTTGGCGGATCTGGAGTACAGAGGTATCATTGCTTTCAGCGATATCACGCAATGAATTACCCATTACATAATGAGACCACAATGTTGATACCCATTCCTGAACAATCTCATCTTTAATAGTTTTTAATTCAATAATCACTCGCTGAATTGCACGCGCTTCATTGTCATCAATCTGACAGCGAATGCCACGGCGCTGAGTGCATAAACGATCCTTAAGCGTTTTATCACTCATGTACATTGCTAGAAGACGTTCACGCTGTTCCTGGGTAATTCGTCGAGTAGGCATAGTTTTCACCATGACCACCATGGTTTCAGTATCCCCATTCATCCAAGCCCCAAACTGACGAAACCAATCCTCAGCACTAAACTTAGTCCAATCCATTGCCTGCATAATCGTTACTGCTGAATTCATCGTATTTCCCCTACCATCTTCTCTATCTGCTGGATCGCGTGACCTGACTTCACTTGATCTGTACTAAACCGTATTACCTGAAAACCCATCATTGTTGCTGCGTTATACTTTTCCATGTCTCCAAGGTAGCCTTTACCCCTTGTGTGCCTTCCTCCGCTCCATATCCCGCCTTCAATCTCTACCAGAATCTTTTTATCAATTAAGTGAAAATCTGCTCTCCACTTGCGATCAGGATGAAAATAAAACTCCTGCTCAAACTTAATTTTTAATGTCTTTAATTCTCTAGCCAGCTTCGCTTCAAACTCATTCGGTACTTTTTCGCCTTTGACCTTAGGGCGTGTGGAGCGCCCTTTTGGTCTGGTGGCTTTCACCATTTTTTTGTATTCAGCGATTGAGTAGCTGGTCATGTATTACCCTTACCATGCACCCCAAATAACTGTTTGGTCTTTTCAGTTGGTCTATAAGTCCAGACCGATGTCTTTTCCAAATAACCACTATCTACCAAGTCTTTTAAGCAAGCCCGAATGGTGTCCCTTGTGCTGTTCAGTACATTCTCAATAATGTTGCTTACAGTCACATCCTTGGTTGCATAAGCTGAATAGACCAGGATATCCATTCTCTTTTCAAAACATGATCTAGACCGGCTTACGTTCACCCAATCCACGGTTTTATTATCGTTTTGGTCTTTCACACCCCACCTCCCAACTGCTCACGAATAACCTTAGGCACCTTCACCCCATCCACTTCACACTTCTCCAAGTACGACTCAGGATTTTCAAAAGGATCTGGCCATGGATCAGCTATTGGAGTTGGCTTCACCTGTAGACGCTGTGGTACTGGCACATGACGGTTTTTTACATTCATGCGCTTTTTAAGTTCTTCAAGCGCTTGCTGAGCTACTTCGTTTGGAACAGGTTGATGATCTATCTCATCAGGCTGCTTTGGTTCAGACAGCTGTTTAACCGCTTTCAGCTTCTCATCAGGCTCACCACGCTCTTTGGCTTCTGCGATCAGTCGCTTATACACACTGCAATACACGTTATGCACAGTATCGGTAGGCTTTAAGCTGCCATATGGACCAACCACGGCATAGAATGCTTCCCGGGCAATACGATTGATGCGACAAACACGGTTTGATTTCTCATAGTTCAATGCCTGTAACCATGCTTCATCCGGAGTCTGATATTCATACACACCTTTGCACCAGTTTTTGAACTCAGGAATCGATGGTGGCCATTCAGCTGTATCCAGACGTTTTAAACCACGTAGGAACTGCTCATAAGTCAGTTCAGAAAGCTTTTCGACAAACTTCTCAATCACCTGGCTTTTTTTCAAACCTGACCACTGATCCGTGAACTTCTTGCCATACATCAGAAGCATGTCTTCAACCAGCTTACGTGCATCCGTTTCACTGAATTGCTGTACAGCGTGAGTAGTTTGTTGTTGAGATAATTCGTTAAGCATATTTCACACCCTCCACTTCATGCACATCACGCATTGCTGGCTGATCATTGCTGCCAATTTCAGACATCCAGTCGCTGACTTCGTTTTGAGTACGGCTTGCTGCACCTGAAAAAGATTTTGGTTTTTGAAGTTGAGACTTAGCTTCACGCTGACGGCGTACTTCGTCTTTGTTGTTTTGAATCCAGGTAAACCATTTCACCAGCCATAGGCTTGGAGTATTTTTACTATCAGCCTTTGCTGAGAAGAAATCACCGAAGTTGGTAAACATGGAAATCAGATCCTGTTCTGGGAGATCAGGATTGCGTTGTTTTCCGAGTTCAATGAAATCGTAATGAATTGGATATACGTTTACGCATTCAAGAACTGAATAGCGTTTGTGATCCTCAGGTTGATATTGAGAAAACCGAATTGGTGGCAAAGGAAAATCTTGCTCGCGCGTATTACTACTACCACTATAATTATTGGTTACTGGTTCTTGGTTTATGGTTAATGGTTTATGGTTTATGGTTGGTTGCTCGTCCGTTAAATTTTCGTTCAACGCTGCTTCAACGTTCGTTGAGTTTTCGTTTGACTGATCTTCAACGTCCGTTGAACTATCGCCATTCGATTGTTCAGCATTTGATGAACCACCATTAGAGCCTTGTTGCTTTTTCTCTGCACGTTTTTTTGCAGATGCTTTTCCAGCCTCACTAGCTTGCTTACGCTTACCATGAAATTCAGCAATTTCACGTTCACAACGATTATTGATATAAGCTCCATCCTGAAGAGTAAAAAACTCCTCAAGAACATATTTCAAAGCCGCTGTCTGATCTTCAGTTGCACATTGTAGACGACGGGCCAAACGCTCTAAATTGGAAGCATCAATTGGCTTTTCAGTGTCGTAATACATATCCAGGAGATCACGGTAGATTGCACGCTCAACCAAGCTCAAGTGGCGAGTCGCATTGTTGAAATCCCCAATATGATGTTGGTAATAATTCATAACTTTTCTTCCACTTTGAGGTATGCGCCAATGCTCTGGCCTTCACGTTTAAGCTCTTCGAACATGTCATCCAAACCAAATTGATTGGCACGATTAATCAAATATTGAATAGTTGGACCATGTAGCTTTGTTAAATGAGCGTGAATATCATGTTCAGCCAATGCTTTAGCGATCTCATCAAGCTCTTCTTTTTCAGCTTCATTAATAAACTCGCGAATATCATCAAGATCGATCTCAATATCCACATCAACGTTTTTACTTACAGTGACTGTCTTTCTGAAAAATCTCATGCCGCCACCTGCTTTGTATTACGTACTTTGTTTACTAATCCAGTGATACGAGTCAGGCCAAACGCAGTGACACGCATATGCAGGAACACACGTTCTTTGCCGTCGTTGCGATTAACAATTACTGGTGACGTACGATTGGTGAAAACCTTGTTTAAGACATATTGGGCATGTGGCTGGAGCTTGCGATCTGAATCACGGTAGATCCATTTCTTATTAATCAGTAGCTGGATTAATTCAGATTCTTTAATGCCGATTGTTTTGGCACATTCACGTAAGCAATAAGTGTTAGAAGTATCAGCAATGGTTTCCAGTGCCTCAGCCTTAGGTGTGAGTACCGCTACTTTTTCACTTAACTCAATATTGAGCTTGGCTTGAATTTCGATTGCTTGAAGCAGGTGTGCTGGGTTGGTGATGTCAAAGCTATTTTTAGCCTTGAGCGCTTCTTCCATTGCAGTCATACGGTCAAAAATTTGTGCTTGTAATTCGTAGCTATAAGACATAGCCATGAGACAAGCTTCACGTTTTGGGAATTGATAGATATGGCGTGTGTTGTTATTGCCATATGTTTGCGTTCCGATAAATTTCGGAGCGTGCAATTCACCTAAAACACTGGGTACTTTTCGCATGAAATCATCATGACGAAGCTCTTTATATGGCTTTTCAGTAGTTGCGATTTCTTTACGATGATTGTTAATAAAATCAACAATCTCAGGTGATGACATCGTTACTTCGTTTATGTTAAAATTGTCTTGTGTTAACATATTCATGTTTACTTTCCTCGACTGTTAGTGAACAACCGGAAAAGCCTGATCTAGACCATCAGGCTTTTTCTGTTTGTAGAGCTGATAAATACTTTGCACACTCACCTTTCATGGCTTTACGCAAAGACTGAATCTTGTGTTCGATTTCTTCCAAGATGCGATCTGTCTCATCCATTTCAGCAGGTGTTACCACACCATCTTCCAGAGCAGATAAAACCTGTTTATTCGCTGCACCATTGCCAACATTCATGCCAAGCAGTGATTCAAGAACACCTAGTTGATGATCTTTTTCTTCTGCTTGCTCTACTGGCATTAATGCAAAACCTAATTTGTGCGCCCACACTTTTAAAGAAGCTGGGTTTTGCGTATAAGTCAGCATTGCTTCAAATGCCTTTAGGCTCGGCAAATGGTTTTCCATGTTTGGATTTGCATAATTCAAAATCGTGTTGTGAGACACGCCAACAACATCAGCAATCTCTTTAGGCGTAATCCCATTTGATTGGTGAATCATCTTATGTAGTGCGGTTTTGCTTTCCTTGGATATATCCATGTGAACACCTTGTTTACTTTCACGTTTATTAAAAACGCTAAGTTGTTGATAATTGGTTTAAGCAATTAAGGCTTCTAAATTTGCCTTTAACTTGCCTTTACTTTGAATTTGGAGAATTGCCTGGGTTGAAGCTGGAATTCCATATGAGCGCCATTTACTAATAGCTCCGCGTGTCTTTTTTAAGATTCGCGCTAGGTCTGCGTCGCTTTCAGCTCCGTAATGCTCCTTTACGTCATCGACAGTCATAATGTTTACCTTGATAAACTTAAAGTTTCCCTAAGTAAACCATAAGTTTCTTTTTAGGTCAATAATAATGTTTACCATTGGAAACAATTGTTATGGGTATTTTGCAATGAGCAGCGTTTCTGAACGTATCTTGATAAGAATGAAGGAACTTAACCTTCAGCAAGTTGATCTAATTGAAGCTACCGGCCTAAGTAAAGGTACGGTTTCAAAGTGGATTTCAGGGGTTAATGTACCTAGCGGCAAAAGCATCACATCTCTTGCAAAAGCCCTAAAAACATCACCTGAATGGATTTTAGATGGTGAGGGCCTTAAAAATCTTGGCGGCCCTGTAAAAGAAGAAGATGACAAGGGCTTTAATAACGTCAGATTTAACGGAAAAAAACTTACAAGGATTCCAGTGTTAGATTTTGTACAAGCTGGTATGTGGCGAGAGGTGGCTTACGATGGTGGTGAGCCAAAAGGATATACCCTTACTACTTATGAAAATAAAGATCCAAGCACCATTTTTAGTGTGACTGTCGAAGGTATGAGCATGTACCCCGAGTTTCAGCCTGGTGATGATATTGTTATTGATGCCTCAATTACTCCTCATCCTGGTGATTATGTGGTAGCTCAAAATGGTGATTACGAGGTTACTTTTAAGAAGTACAGAGTTGTAGGTTTTGATGAGCATGGCCGCGAAGTATTTGAATTAGTTCCACTAAATCCAGACTTCCCTATTCATAACTCACAAAAACATCCTATTTCAATTATTGGTGTAGTTGTTCAACATCACAGGGAATTTAGAAAATAATAAAAGCCGCTATATGCGGCTTTAGTAAAGCTGCTTGGAATGTTTAATTTCATTTATTTTTTATTAAAAAATTTGAAGTATGTTTATTGAAAAAAGGGGTTAATATGAGTAAACCAGTTCTATTTTCTGTTCATAATATTAGGTTTGAAGCTAAAAGATTTAGTAAAGATCATGATGAACCAATACAACCGATAAATATTTGGAGCCTATTTAAAACAATATCAAAATTTAATTTTTCTGATTATAGCTATCCTCTCAATGACAATACCTTAATTTCTAAATTAAAACTTATTGAATTTAATGATGATAATAAATCTATAAACTTATTAGTTGTTATCTCGGATACCAATGCACGTAATCGTAGTTACACAGATACAGCTACTGGTGAAACTAGGCTTACAAATAAGAAAAAATCAGAAGGAGATGATGCTAGAATCCATATAATCATTAAACTAAATAAAGATAACTTAACTGCAAGTTTAGCTATTGAAAGAGAGAGAGGCTCTCGTATTAATGCTAATTTACTTAGAATATTATTAGATCGATGCTTAGATTTTATTTATGAAAATAATAATAAAAATACGGGAATAATCGATTTATTTTCAGAAGACCACCCTTCTGGATTTAAAGAAGATGATGGTACATTTACTCGACTGCCTAAAAAAATCAAATGCAATATTGAAAATGTATTTAGTGATGAAGTTTTAAACGCTTTTAAACAAGGTAAAATTTCGGACCTTGAACTAATTCATACGTCACAAACAACAAAAGCTGATCAACACTCATCTTTCATAAGTAAATCAAGCTCATTTCATTTTGAGGTCGACCCGTTAATTATCCCTAATAAAGTAACCGAACCTAAAGAAATTCAACAAACTTTGATTGGTAAATTGACAGCTTTATGGGATGATACCTTTGGTAAGGAAGCTCAAATCCCCTTAGATAAACATAAGTATCGTATATCATATAAAGATGACTATGGTAAAACTTCATCTTATACTTATACACCCGCTGAATCACTAGATATGACTTTGGCTAAAACCTTTAAAATTGATCCTAAAACTTTCACTCATCTTGAGTGGGAAAAATTGCCAAAAATTAACTCTTCTTTGTGTTTGCGTGCCTTCGCTAAGCTCTAACTTTAATTAGAGGTCAATTATGAGTAGAGAAATATTAAGACCCTGTGACTATTTATGGATAAGTTGGAAAAATGATCCAGACGAGAATAAGAAAAAGGATCGAATGGATTGGATATTTCCTCTTGTATTTTCATGTGTGGTTAGTATAGTTTTATTTGCAGTTTACAAACTAAGTTTCACATGCGCCACTTCATGCAAAACAGTGTTATTTAGTAATGATGCTTTCAATGTAATTCTAAATTTTTTACAAACGATGCCTGGATTTTATATTGCTGCCTTAGCTGCAATTTCTACATTTAATAATCCCGGTATGGATAAAGAAATGATAGGAAGTACACCTGTTGATAAAGATCAAAAAAAGATGACTAGAAGAAGGTTCTTGGCACAATCTTTTTCTTATTTGACATTCCTAAGTATAATTCTCTTAATATTTGGAGCAATTATTAAGTATTTTTTTAGCTTGGATTTTATAATAATAGATAGCAGTCTTTTTTTAATCACTTACTTATTTATTTCTTTTGTATTATTTGTATTTCTTTTCCAACTGGTATTTATTACATTTTACTGTTTATACTATTTAGGTGATCGAATCCACTTACCATAATAAAAGCCCTCATATCATGAGGGCTTTTTTTGTTTTCTAGCAATTTTAAAACTTAATCTGAGATAATCCACCAAGTTGGTTTTCTTTTATTAAATTTTGCTTATAATTTAAAGTCCAATAACAATAAAATTAGACTATGAGAATAATTACTTTAGCTACCCTACTCTTATCCTTAGCTTTCACTGGTTGCCAGAATACTCAGCCTACTGAACAAGAGTTAGATGAAGCTATAACCACTTTGGAAAAATCAGAAAAGGTTTTAGGTACTTATATTGATAGACTGGAATCTGAATTCACAGATGAAAATTTGCGTGTTCAGATCCTTTGCAAAGACTATCCGCGTGAGTATGAAAAGAACTATATGCCTAACTTGTTGAAGCTCTCACTAGGTGAATACTCTGAAGCTGTGCTTTTGGCTGATATGGATTTGGTTTTGGATCACTATAAAGAGAAAGATGCTATTCAGTGCTAAAGCTTTCTTACTTCTGAAATATTAAATCTTTATATTGGACTTAAGACCTCTCATGACCAGGTCTGTAATAACTAAGTAAAGCATCACTAACCCGCTATCCGCGGGTTTTTCTTTATGTAAGGTAAGTGTAACCTTGTCTTTAAATGTTACATTGTAATAATTAGTATAAAGATACCTATGATTCAGAAATAGAAAGGTAAGTATCAATGAAATATTTGTTAGGTGCAGCATTGTTAGGATTGGCGATTACTGGCTGTACTTCAAATCCAAAAAACGAAGTGGTACAAGAAAAAGTTGTGAGCAATACTCCGGCTGAAACTCAGGTAATTAACTTTACTGGTCCAATGGATCTTACAGTTGAATTGAAATCTTCGGATAATTTTGAAACTGCAGAAATGACAGATAATTCTGGCAAGGTTTATCACCTTAAGCGAGCTATTTCAGGAAGTGGTATGCGTTTAGCCAATAATGATGGTGTTTCAATTCACTTCAAAGCTGGTGAAGGTATTGTAGAGTTTATGAAAGACAAACCTATCAGTATTACTGAATACAAAAAATAAGATTATTGCTCTAGGACAACCCACCCCATTGGTGGGTTGTCTTTTTATTATATGAAGTAATATTCCTATCAGTTTAAAATTATAATATATGACGCTGTAGTCTAAAAATTGTTTTTCCATATCTCTCTTAGTACAAATACGGACTAACTTAATGAATAATATTAACTTTAAGAATTTCGAAGAGGCTGGCCAAGCTATTTTAAAATTCTTATCTCAACGATTTGGATTTAAGTTATGGATGATTACCCGTACTGAAGGTGATGACTGGATTGTGTTACTAAGTGAAGATAATGGCTATAACGTTAAGCCAGGACAAGTATTTCGATGGGCAGATTCGTTCTGCTCACACATGGTACAAAATAATGCGCCCCGCATTGCCCCTTACTCGCCCGATGTTCAAGTTTATACAGATGCACCAATAAATAAACTTGTCACTATTAAAGCCTATATCGGTCAACCTCTTTTAAAAGAAGATGGTTCCTTGTTTGGCACTCTTTGTGCAATTGATCCCGAACCTCAGTCTAAAGTCCTTGTTGAGGATGCTCCATTGTTTGATCTTATAGGAAAGGTGCTTAGTTACACGATTCAAGCTGAATTAAGAGCAACCGAACACATACGTAAAGCTGAACGCTTTGAAATGGAAGCATTGTCTGATCCAATGACTGGACTTTATAACCGTCGTGCTTGGGATCGATTAGTTGAGTTAGAAGAAGAACGGTGTAAGCGATATGGTCACCCTACTGCTGTGCTTATGATTGACCTAAATGATCTAAAGATCACTAATGACAATCTAGGACATGCTGCTGGTGATGAGCTGATCAAAAGAATGGCTGTAGCTTTAAAAGGCATAGTACGTAGCAATGATATTATTGCTCGCCTAGGTGGTGATGAATTTGCCGTACTCAGTATCGAAACTAATCTGCAGAATGCTGAGAAGCTTGTAACAAGAATTCAAAATGCTTTTGCGAAAGCTGAAGTTAGTGCGGCAATTGGTCTTGCAATGCGAAATCCAACATATGGATTATCCACCGCCATCATAGAAGCTGATAGAAAAATGTATCAAGATAAAATCTTAATTAAATCTATTAATAATGATTGATAAAAAGCCGCATACCCGAGCGGCTCTTGGATCGGGTGGAGAAAAGAATGAAAAGCCTTGCTTATAATTAATGGTCTCAATATCTCTGATGAGGAAATTAAAAGTTTCAACAGGAGAGAAATTTCTGGTTTTGAGCGCATTAGCTTAAATTCATTTATTTTTAATTTAAGTGAGTCCTCTAATTTATTGGCAGATATTCAGAATTATTTACAATCACGTGGTAACAAGTACAGCATCTTATACTTTGAAAAAGATCCGACTATTTTCACCTACCTTAAATAAGTTAAATATCAATCACGCTTAATTCATTGCTTAACCAAAAAAACATAAAGTTTATTTACGGTATTTATTATAACCTCAGCGTCTGTAAGACCTTGAAGCATTAAGCGATCAACCATATCCTTGCGCCAGTTTGATAAAGCCCTCTCATCTTGTGTGGCTTTATCAAACAATCCACTTTCTCCGATAAAATTTAAGAGCTTATCAGTAACACTAATCAGCACCTCTGCGTCTGTAACGCCATTAAAAATTAAACGATTAACCATATGAGCACGCGGATCATGCTGCAGGCTTTCTACTGTCAAGTAATTTAGCTTATCCATAACAAACTCCAAACAACCCACCCCAGCGGTGGGTTTTCTTTTGTCTATTAAAACATAAAAGTTTCCATAAAGAATAAAAAGTTTCTTTTAATAAACTTTTCTCTTGACTATAAAGTTTCCTTTGGTAAACTAAATTCCGTAGACAACAAAAAGCCCCAGCGTAGCCTACGACAACTACCTGGAGCGTGACCCACAACCTAACTGTGAGTGAAATTATTATGAATGCAAAATTGACTCCACACAATAGCTTCAAGGTGACTCTTGTTGCTACTGCCTTAACTGTAAGCGCATTAGCGTTTGGTTGGCATGCTGACTTTGGTATTGGCCAAGCAGCACCAGCTCAAAATATTCAATCTGAATATGGCATCGTATCTTTAAAAATGCTGGACGACGTACGCGGTGAAGCAATCCTTAATCTGGGTGGTTTTCGTTTGGAAATCACTTCGTTTGAAGTTGCAGCACATCCAGACGACTACGGTGTGCCAGGTTCCGAGTTCACCAATGTAGAAGTAATAGAACTTGGTGAAATCAAGGTATTCGATGCCAATGGCAATCCATATAACGACTTCACTGATTATCAGGATCACCGCGAAATCAACGCAATGATCGCTGGTTATATCATGAAACACCGTCTGGTGGAGGTGCAGTCATGATTCTTAAATCTGCCGACCAAATCTTTGAAGCACTTTTGAATGGCCAGCTGGTTTACTGGTGTGAATATGGCTCTGATGATTGGTCCCCGCTTAATGACCAAGCACAAGTTAATTTTGCTGATCTTTACACTGGTTTCCTGCAATTCAAAGCAGATGAACTACCTGTCATTCCAATGCCAGTAGAGTTTGGCTCAACTCATCGTTACTTCTCTGAATACATCAAGACGTTTGAAGGACTTGAGATTTACAGGGTTGGTAAAAATCGGGTGAGCTACTTCGCTTTACGTATCAAAAGCTCAGGAACTATTGCTGACTATTTCTGCAATACGTTGATTTACTCCATCCAACCTGACGGCTCCCTGAAGAAAATGGATAAGTCTACAGCTCCACAGTGGATTCTAGATGGTTTGGAAAATGCGCGAGTCGCCATGCGCAAAAATAAACGACATCAAGTTTTAGAAAGTACCGGCTTCTTTGGGTCTGAGGACTATAAGAACTTTAAACGCAAAAACCGTCATCCAGGAGCTGTGTAATGTCGACTGTATTTTTCAAAAAAGCGGAACGTAAAAACGCGAAATTACGCCTTGCTCTGGCTGGCCCTACTGGCTCAGGTAAAACCTTGGGTGCGCTTCTTTTGGCTAAAGGTATTGGTGGCAAAATTGCTGTCGCTGATACTGAGAACAGTAGTGCTGAGCTATATGAAGATGTTGTTGAGTTTGAACATGCGAATATTCAACCTCCTTACACTCCTGAAAAGTTTATTGATGCTATTCAGGCTGCAGAGAAAGCCGGTTTTGACACCTTAATTCTGGACAGTATTACTCATGAGTGGTCCGGTGTTGGTGGCTGTTTGGAGATTGTCGACAAGCTCGCCAGTACAACTTTCAAGGGTAATAGCTGGGGCGCATGGAGCCAAGTTACCCCAAGACACCGCAAGTTTATCGATGCAATGCTTCAATCCAGCATCAATATTATTGTGACCATGCGCAGCAAGATGGATACCGTTCAGGTTGATGCAGGTAACGGTAAAAAGAAAGTTGAAAAGGTCGGAATGAAAGCTGAACAGCGTGACGGTATTGAATATGAGTTCACCACTGTTCTAGATCTAACTCACGACAACTATGCAGTTAGAACAAAAGACCGTACCCGAATTTTCAATGAACCCATGCTTCTTTCTGAACAAGCTGGAGTATTGCTTAAACAGTGGTTGAACTCTGGATCCGCTAATGCATGCATCAACGGTAATCAGTTCTTAGAACTTGAAGCACTTATGCAACAAGCTGGAATTGATATTGAAAAGTACTGCGCTAAGCGAGGATTGAATAGTCTTCATGATGTTCAACAGCAGAAGTTTGATGAAACATGCGCCGGTATTCATTCCATCATTCAGCGCAATCAACAAGCACAACAGGCCAATGAACAGCAACTACACGCTGAAAATGAAGCACGTCTAGAAAATGATTATCAAGCTGCATTGAAAGATATTCAGAATGCTAGTCACGTTAATGATCTAAATCGGCCTGCGGACTACTTCAAAGGCACAAAGTACGAACAACAAATTTTAAATGCCTGCCAGGCGAAATCAGATATGGAAGGATGGTCAGCATGAATATTTTAAATAGCAAAGAAGCTTTTGAAGCAATGATGGCTGGCCGAAATATCATGTGCCGCGCTGTTGGTGAATTGATGGATTTTGATGATCTGTCACAGTTCCCTGCCACTATTTTCGCTATGCCAGGCTATGAGTTCTGTATCAAGGTTGAAACCATGGAGTTGGCTGGTATTACGTTTGCCAGACCTCTTAAGCTTGAGGAAATTCGTGAAGGCCAAGATGTATACGTTATCAACACTTATGGCTCATCTATCTATGTTGTTGAATTTGGCAAGATGACTTGTACAGCATTAATAGAATCTATTAATCATGGATTTGCCCAATATGATGCTGAAAATGCAAAGCTTCAATTGCAAGCAATATCTAAAGTGCTAGGCCATGAGCTAACTGGTGATTGTCTGGTTGTACGTCTTGGTGATGAAGAAAAACCTAAAAAGAAACGTTCAACCAAAGCCAAGAATGATGCTGATAATTTAAATACTCCGGCTGACTCTAATACCACTGTTGCAAATATAGAAAAACAGCCTGAGCCAGAAGTGGTTCAACCTATTGAAGTTCCAGTGGCTCAACCTACTGAACTTGATGAAACAGATCCAGCTATTCTGAAAGTTATCGAAGCTATTGAGAAATGTGGTTCAGATTATGAGTTAAAAGGCGTTGAACGCAATTTGGATAGCAATCAGCACAAGCTAACTGAAACTGAATACAGTGAACTCAAAAATCGTATTGCACAAAAACGTGAACTTCTTTTTGCCTCTAAAAAGCCGGTAACAGTAGATTCTCTTAAAAAATTTGCAATACAAAGTGAAGTATGTGCTGCCTACATTGATCAAATTAAGGCATGCACCACAACAAATGAGCTGGCTGATTTAAGCAGCGCAATCATTGCGGACGACAAGCTAAATATTGATCTGCAAGAACAGTTGTGCAACCAGATCAATGAGGCAGCTAATCAATTAAACCAGCCCAAACCTAATGTAGAGCAGCCATCTGAAAACCTAAGTGTCACTGAGCTGCAAAGATTGCAGCATGAGGCTGAAAAACTAGTACAGAACAAAGCTCAAGATGAAGAATACCAAAGCCTTCTTACCGATCTTGTGGACCGTGCAAGAAAAGCAAATACCCCAGCCGAAGCAAATGCCTTAGTAGGCTATACAAAGGCTTGGTCTGAAGAACAGCGCAAACCATTAATTGATGCGATTCATAAACGCTTGGTCGAGCTCAACAAAACAACTGAACAACCTTCCCTGGCAGTACGTATCCAGAGAGCTGAAGACCTGACTGAACTGGATGCTTTAGAGATCGATGTATCAGCATGTGATGAAGTTATTCAGCCAAGATTAATGGAACTTATTGAGCAGCGTCGCATCCAGCTGGATCAGATTTCTGCAACTAGTGAAGCTCAGTGAGCTACCTAAATTCCTCTAAAACCCGAGTCGTGCAAATTCAGCACGGCTCCAGAATCAAAAAATGTTGGGGATTGAGATGATTTTCAAAATTAAAAAGAAACATGAAGTCGGTTTCAAACTTTGGCTGGAAAAGCTGGGTTACACGAAGAAAGAACTAGCAGATGGTAGCTTTACTTTCTCAGGCAAAGGTACACGCAAATCACTGAGCTATGTGTTTTTAAAGAATGATTTAACAGGTAATGCAGCATGTCAGGTGCTATTTGATGAATATGAAATGCACCTGCGCTGCCCGAATGTTTCGAATGAAACCAGCGAAAACTTAGCAAAGATTGTGGCTAATCAGATTATGAAGGTGGCGTGATGGATAGTACTAATCAAGTGGTTAATCCAGTTCCTTTTGATGACGCTCAGTGGTTCTGGTGCACTGAGTGGTGCAAGAAAAAAGGCTTAAGTCCATACGATGCAAAGAATTGGGCTGATGCGAAATTTGAATATTTAAAACTGCAGGAGAAAAACAATGACTGAAATTCAAGAAAACATTGCTGTATCCGAAGGTCAGGAAGAAAACGTTATTGATAGCTTTATTGCTGATGGTGGTTTTGATCAGGCTTTTAAGGATGTGTTTGGTTTACCGGAATCAGTACAACAAAGTTTAAAAGAGGTAACTTAATGGCTCGTTACAACATCACTGTAGAAGCTGAAAGACCGCCTCAAATCATGCTAGGCCAGAATATTGGTGGCGCAATAGTGAAGGAGCTTAAAGAGGTTGAAGTCGAACTGGTTTCAGCTTCTTATCTGGCTCAAAAATACAATCTGTCAGTGACCACGATTCGAGAAAAATTAGTTTCGATCAATCAAGGCACACAAGGCAAGGCGCTATACAATCCAAAGTTGGCCCACGACCTGCTGACAACCAAAGTTAAAGTAGGCAGACCGAGAGCTAATTAGCTCTCACTGTCGTTAAACATTTCCACTAAATCCTGAGCATCTGGATTGTAATAAGTATTCACCAGCATTGAGATAGTTTTGTGGCCAGTAATTTTGGCTAGCACTTCAACCGGTAATTTTCTCACCTTCACCATTCTTGTGATGGCTTCATGTCGTGAATCATGGAAGTTGATATGTGTAAGCCCTGCTCTTTTCTTTGCTCTCATCCATGTAGCACAACATATCTGTTTATCAATAGGTAGAAGTTTATCTGTTCCTTTAGGTAATAAAGAAAGCAGTCTTTTGGCTTCACCAGATAAAGGCACGTTTCTGGATTCACCATTTTTTGTCATCGGTAAATGCACAAAGCCTTCTTTAATATCCTTCCTACGCATTGCCAGTATTTCACCCTGACGCATAGCAGTTTCCAGAGCAAATCGAAATGCCCATGCTACATAGTGGCGTGACGTTTCTGGTGTTGTAGATCCATCCCAGCTTAACGCCTTTAGCAACAATTCTTGATCTTCTTCTGTAATACGCTGGCTTCTGGATTTTTCCTTGCTCGGCATGGTGACCGCATGCCAGACGTTAGAATCAATCAAAAACAGTTCTTTCATGGCATAGGTAAACACGGCTGAATAAATGGCGTGTTCATTCCTGAGTGTTGCTATCTTCACTTCTTTTTTACGGTTATTTCGCCATTCTGCAATGTCAGCAGGCTTGAAATCATAAATAGACTTATCAGCTAAATTTGGTGCAATCCGGTCAAGGTTTTTAATTTTAAAATTGATAGTCCGTGCAGATCGCATGTGACGACCATGCTCTTGATAGTATCTGGCACAAAGTTCCCTAAATGGATAATTCGGCTTTTCGCCTTGTTCTATTGCCTTTTTACCAGATCGAAGTTCAAGCAATTTATTATAGGCCCACTGTTCACATTCCTTCGCTGTGTCTCGGGTGGCTGAATATCTTTGCTTGTCGAAAGTGACAATGATGCGCCAGCTGGACCCTCGCTGGATGGGTTTGGGTATTTTCATTTTATTGGTGCAGATTTGGTGCAGATTACTTTGCATTTTATCGGTAAAGTAAAAAAATGAAAGGATATAGAAGGGATTTTGTGCAGTTTTGGGTATGGTTTAGTGACGGGATAGGATTAACATACTGTTTTAAATTATTGTTTTTATTGGAATTAAATCTGATTATATTTTATTTTTTGTCTTTTTATCAGAAAAGATCATCTAAAATCATTGTATACTACCTACTTTCTTTGTAGCCAAGATCATCATCCCGCGTTGATCAAGCCTGTAGTGAATTTCGATGAGCACCTTAATTCTTGTTACCTCCGCACCGACTTCTATTTATGCCTGGCATGCGCTTGGACTCGCCCAAGCTTTACAACATAAACAGGAAGCTTTCCGTGTATTTTTCTATCAAGATGGCGTGTCGGTCGCAAATGCATTGCAATGGGTGCCCGACGACCAGCGTCATCTCACACGTTCCTGGCAGGATCTGAATATCCGCTTACCTGTTTGTGTCAGTGCAGCCTTAGCGCGTGGGATTACAGATCAGGAAAATGCTCAACGTCACAATATTCAGCAACATAATCTTGCTGATGGTTTTGAATTGGTCGGTCTAGGCGAGCTTGCTGATGCTGTTCAGTCCTCACAACGTCTAATTCAATTCTAGATGCTTCATTTTTCAGGATGTGTTGCTTTTAAAAGGAATCTTGTGTGAAATCTGTACTTGTTATATTAACTCAAGCCAACCTGAACAGCTTGCAGGTGCATGAAAGTCTGTCTGCCACGATGGTACTGGCGACCTTCGGCGCTGAAGTTAAAGTATTACTCCAAGGCGCAGCCTTGAGTCTTTTACGTTCTGAGCTTCAGTTTGACCAGCTTAAACATGCCTTTAAACTGGCTTCAAATCTGGTGGATAGTTTCGAATTTTATGACCTGACCCCAATTCTGGTTGAGCAGAAAAATCAGGACTCTCCTTTTGTAAAGCAAAGCGAGCAGGAGATTGAGTTGATTGAACTCAATTCAGAATTCGTTCAAAAATTTGATCACGTATTGTATTGGTAAGGACAAAGGATAAATAAATGTCAGATCAAACCCTATACCTGATCCAGCCAGATTATGCAGCGACGGCGTCAGTCCTTGATCAATTAGCACAGCTCCATGCTTCAGATGATCAGGTGCTCCTGATGGGAGAATCTGTGCTGTATCTGGACCATGCTTTCGTACAGCAACTGCCGCAAGTTTATATCCTAAGAAATGATGCAGAAATTCTGATATCACCCTTATCGGGAAATGTTGCTTTACTCGACTACTCCGAATTTGCAGATCTATGTCTGAAATTTAGTCGTTGCATCTCAATGAAATAATCCATGAGTCACATATGAATCTAGAACTGGACCAAGATGGTCATTTAGTAGATTACACCATCTGGAATGAAGACGTTGCCCAAGTACTGGCAGATACACTAGAACTTCAACTTACTCCTTGGCATTTTGAAGTGCTACAGGCAGTCCGTCAATTTTATCAGCAGTTTGGGCATTCTCCTGCAACCCGCCCGCTAATTAAGTTTTTGATGAAGACAGTCAACCCGGAAATTAACAATGCCTTATTACAGGAAAAGTTTAATACAGGTCTGGTGGCACGCCATTTAAGCCGACTGGCTGGTATCCCGAAACCGGCGAACTGCTTATAAGTTTTAATCTAAAAAATGAATGAAGAAGAAGTCCGTTTCTACGGGCTTTTTCTTATTAAGCTTATCTATGATCTGTATTCACAACTAAATAAAGCTTTAAACCGGAAGATTAAAAACTTTTCTGATCCAATGCAATTAAGGCTTGATCAAGCTGTGGAGAGATTTCAGGCAGAACTTTCTGCAAAAATTCTATTTGAGCTCTCGCCTCTTCCGGAGCAACGACCCGGGCATTCACCAGATTCTGCTGTTGTAACAGCAAATGATCTAGCTGGCGATAGTCTGGCTTTTCACCTTGACTTAAGCCATTCATCATTTGGGTAAAATCCAGATAAAGCTGGTCTCTCTGTTGTAATAAGACCTGCTGTTCAGAATCCACTTCCGAGTGTCTAGCCGTTCTTGCCGGTACAGCTGTTTTAGGATTTAAATTCGAAGTAATCAGTGACTTTGCTGGAAAAGTCATCTGATCATCAGGTTTCAGTATATTGAACTCTGCCTTATAGATATCCTTATGAACCTGATAAGCAATCCCAACCAGAATACCGGTCAATAACATTCCCGCCAGCAGATATAAAGTAAGTGTTTTGTTCCTCATATATACCACCTACAATGCTTAAAGCAACGTTCATAACACATTGCTCTTTTTAAGCCATTATTTGCTACGGTGTAGACCAGTCTGCTGGGGCATAACCGATCCGGACACGCTGTGGATGATTGCCTACAGGTACACTGGTCACTTTATTGCCTGTCGCGAAATCAATTACGGTCACCACATCCGTTTCACTTTCTGAAATGATACAGCTACGGCCATCCGGACTTCGGGTAGCCCAGTATGGCTTACCTGCAGGAATCAATTTTCCGGCAGTCAGACTCTGACGGTCGACAATGGTGGCGTAATTATCCATCGTGCCCGCAACACAGAGCTTCTCACCATCAGCACTGATCGATAAACCATGATGGCGGGAATCATTCACCCATTTGGTACGATCTTTGGGAATGCTATCGCTACCTGGCAACTGCCCAATACGGGTCACTTTATTCTGGTTTAAGTCATACTCAATCAAACCATTAAAAAATGATACCTGAGCATAGAGTTTACTTTCATCCTTGCTAAAGACCATCGGCCGCACTGAATTAGATAAATCTTTTCGACCAAACGCATCCAATGCCGGTCTAAAGTCAATTTTCTTAAGCACCTGATGGGTATTGGCATCTGCAATGGTGATATAGCGTTTACCCTTGGTGAAATCCTGCCACTGCGCATCAAGAGAGGTTTCTACATTACCAATGGCCGAGTTCAGAATTTTTCTGCCATTATCAAAGTAGATATTTTCATGCGGTTTATCACCCGTCGCAAATCGACCAAGTTCCTTACCAGTATGAATATCCAGTACATGCACCACATTTCCGGAAGATGCGGAAACCGCGACACGCTGGCCATCTGGTGAAACTGCCATATGATCCGCGCGGAAGCCTTCAACTGGAGTACGCCAGTTAATTTTGCCTGTCTTGATGTTGATAGAGACCACATCGGCAAAACTTGGACGGGATGCGACCACTGACTGTCCATCTGGCGTGGAGTACATATCGTCGACCAGCTGATCATTACCTTCACCCGCAGTAGCTTGAATATAGGTATAGGCAATCAGTTTAATGGGATTGAGGTGAATCTCTTTCAGGCGCTCCTTACGATCAGGAATCATGTTGATCACACCAACCTTGCCAAAGTCACCTGAAGATCGAATCACTGTAACTGTTCCATCCCAGTTATTACCCACAAAGAAAACTTGCTGGGAATTGGACGGTTGAGGCAAGGTAGACGAATCTGCCTGTGCAGTTGAAAAGACTGAGAGCATGGCCATCGCGGACAAGCTCATACAGAACCGTGATAATCGTTTTTTCTGGATTTCCATGCGGTATTCTCCAAATTTTTATTTTATTGTTTTTATCTTTGTTCAATCCACAGTCAGGCCGTGGATCTCAATCATCCACTATACAATGAAGAAAAAACCATGCTGAATTTTCCGACAGAATAGAAAGATAAGAATCCAGAAAAGTTGAAGCGTCCATTGATATGAACGCTTCTCAGTAAGATAGTTTTATTGAAAAATGCTTTGAACTTTAGACATCCAATACATCAACGAATTGAGCATCTAGAACCTTAGCTAGGTCCGCAGGTTTTAAACCAATATCCAGACCGCGTTTACCCCCACTGACATAGATTTTATTCAGCTGTTCTGCAGATGCATCAATGACAGTTTTCAGGCGTTTTTTCTGCCCAACCGGACTAATCCCACCGACAAGATAACCGGTTAGACGTTCTGCCTGTTTGGGATCAGCCATTTGTAGCTTTTTACAACCAAAGGCTGATGCTACTTTTTTCAGGTTTAACTGATGGTTGACTGGAAGAACTGCTACAAAATACTGCTTCTCATCTGTGACCAATAAGGTTTTAAATACTTCTTCTACTGCCAGCCCTAACTTTTCTGCTGCTTCCAAACCAAAGCTTTTGGCATTGGCATCATGTTCATATTCGTGAATGCTATATTCAATTTTTTGAGATTTTAATAATTTGCATGCAGGTGTCATAACAGCTTCGATAGTATTTTGACGGGATCTTCATTATAGCTTATCAAGTCTGCTTGGGTTTTATTCTGTGATTCTGAATAGCTTATATAATCAATATGTGTTCAAAATACAATCAGATACCATTAGCTTTTAATCCAGAATATCTATTCATATTGCACTTTAACTGAACTTAACTATCCCATTTATCATTGTAATTCCGCATACCATCTTGTTCTTAAGCTTAAAAATTCATCATTTAAAAACATAGGCAACATTCAGATGAATAACAACGCCTATACATGAAGTGCCATTTTGCCAATGTTATTGAGCGAACATAAAGAATTACAAATAAAGGTAAGCTTTAGAAAATTGAGCACATTCGTCAATATTAGATGAGGCCAGTAAAAGATTAATGAAGAATCATAAGTTTTTAATTTTACTTTTACGGCCAGTATCATTTAGCCAATGTTCAGTAGCAATGAGCCTATCTCTTTTTGCAGAAAAATAATGTGTGACTTGCTTTACTAGCGACATAAAACCCATTTAATACTAAACTTCACTTCATACCATTTATCAAATAACTTTTTGATTTTTATTCCAAGTTTGATATTTTAGTTTACAGAATAATGAATAGAATAAACATTTGATTCATTCAAAAATCTAATGAAAATCCGGTCTTTTACCGATCACCACAATTTTTGATATGAGCAGAGACTTCGAGTAATAATTTTTATTTTTGACCAGCCATTGCCGAATAAACACTCAATTTAAAAGAATTATGAATAAACATTGAGGTCTAACTTACACAGCATAAATGTAACAATTCAGCCAATTCATCTAAAATATAAAAATGATGTAAAAGACGAAGATTTGGTAGTTTTGAACATTGCTAAATGCTTGCAAAGTTTTCATTATATGGCCACTGCGTGGTACATGCTTTTCTATGTCAATTCAAAGAAATTATAAAAATAATGTAGGAATTCATGCCATAATAGGCGAAGTTTGTAGACATCTTGCAAACCTATCCTGAAACTTTTTAACTGGAGCACCATAGATGACTTCGACCATTTTGGTTATTCATGGACCGAATTTAAATTTGCTAGGAAAGCGCGAACCCGAAGTTTATGGTTATTTAACTCTAGAAGATATTAATCAGCAGCTCACTGCTCAGGCTGAAAAAGCTACTTTACAACTTGACACTTTCCAGAGCAACTGGGAAGGCGCAATTGTTGACCGAATTCATCAAGCCCAACAAGACGGCGTGCAATATATCATTATTAATCCTGCTGCCCTGACACATACCTCAGTTGCAGTTCGTGATGCACTTCTTGGCGTGGCAATCCCGTTTATTGAAGTCCACCTGTCTAACGTCCATGCACGTGAGGCATTCCGACATCATTCATATCTATCCGATAAAGCTATTGGCGTGATCTGTGGTCTAGGTGCAAAAGGCTATGCTGCCGCACTCGACTATGTCATTGAAAAAATACAATCTTCTAAACAATCTTAATTAGGAATACTGTCTCATGGATATCCGTAAAATCAAGAAGCTCATCGATTTGATGATTGAATCTGACTTACAGGCGATTGAAGTTAAGGAAGGTGATCAGTCGATTGCTCTGACTCGTCGTAATCCAGTAGTTGCAGCAGCTGTTCCTGCAATGCCTGCACCTGCAGCTGACGTCCCTGCAGCTAAATCTCCTCGTGGTGCAGTTGAAAAATCTCCAATGGTTGGCGTGTTCTATGCGGCTCCAAGCCCAGGCGAAGCACCTTTTGTAAAAATTGGCCAAACTGTTTCTGCTGGCGAAACACTGGGTATCATTGAAGCAATGAAAATCATGAACCCGATTGAAGCAACTCAAAGCGGCGTGATTGAAGAAATTCTGGTGAAAAATGGTGAAGTGATTCAGTTTGGTCAGCCACTTTTCCGTTACCGCGCCTAATCACTTCGGGGATTCATAATGTTGCAAAAAGTTTTAATTGCAAACCGAGGTGAGATCGCCTTGCGCATCGCCCGAGCTTGCAAAACTTTAGGAATTAAAACAGTCGGTGTCTATTCAGACGCTGACAAAGACCTGATGCACTTACGCTTCTGTGACGAAGCCGTGTGTATTGGTCCTGGCGCAAGTAGCGACAGTTACCTGAATATTCCAGCCCTGATTACAGCTGCTGAAATCACCAGCGCAGATGCCATCCACCCTGGTTATGGCTTCCTGTCTGAAAATGCTGAATTTGCTGAAATCGTAGAAAGCTCTGGTTTTATCTTCATTGGTCCACGTCCAGAACATATTCGCCTGATGGGGAACAAGGTTTCTGCGATTATTGCCATGAAAAAAGCGGGTGTACCAACTGTACCTGGCTGTGATCATGCGGTGACGATTCACAATGCGCTTGCTGAAGCCAAAGAAATTGGTTTCCCGCTCATCGTGAAAGCGGCTTCCGGTGGTGGTGGTCGTGGTATGCGTATCGTAGAACGTGTGGATACCCTGCTTGAATCAGTACAAGCTGCGCAGCGTGATGCTGAAATGTGGTTTGGCGATGACACGGTTTATATGGAACGTTTCCTGCAAAAACCGCGTCACGTCGAAGTACAGGTTCTAGGCGACGGTAATGGTCATGCGATCCACCTGTATGACCGTGACTGTTCTTTACAGCGTCGTCACCAGAAAGTACTTGAAGAAGCGCCAGCGCCTAACCTGCCAGAACAGGCTCGTACTGACATTCTTGAGGCCTGTGTCAATGCTTGTAAATTGATGCAATATCGTGGTGCCGGTACATTTGAGTTCCTGTTTGAAGAAGGCGAATTCTTCTTTATCGAAATGAACACCCGTGTTCAGGTAGAACACCCTGTGACTGAAATGGTCACCGGTATCGACATCATTGAACAGCAGTTACGTATTGCGGCTGGCTTAGGTCTGGATATCCAGCAAGAAGATGTACGTGTTCAAGGTCATGCGATCGAATGCCGTATCAATGCAGAAGATCCATCGAACTTTATGCCATCTCCAGGCAAAATCGAGACTTTCTATGCGCCAGGTGGTGCAGGTATCCGTTTAGACTCTCATATCTATCCAGGTTACAGCATCCCACCGTATTATGATTCAATGATTGCCAAGCTAATTGCCCATGGTAAAGACCGTGAAACTGCAATTGCACGTATGAAACAGGCCTTGGATGAAATGATTCTGACAGGTGTGAAAACCAATATCCCATTACACAAAGATCTGATTCTTCAGGATGAAAATTTCTGTGAACAGGCAATGGATATTCACTATCTGGAAAAACATTTGTTGAAGCAGCTTGAAGGTGCTGAAGACAAAGAAAAAGCTTGATCCAGTAATTGATCTAATAAAAAAACCGCTGAATTCAGCGGTTTTTTATATCTAGCCTTCAATCAAGGCAAAATGCGTCGAAGCACAGCAAAACATTGTTCTGCTTTTTCATTGGCACAGAAATTAATGGTATTTGAGTTCTGCCACTTCACAAAATACTGCGAAATCTCGCCTGACTGATCCACCTGATTACCGGAACAGTCTTTTTCATTATTGTCGTATTTAACCTGCATAATCAGCGCTGGAATCTGTGCAGCAGGATCTTGTGAAGGCTGATAGTCATACAACCCTGTGGTCCATTCTGAACCGCTTTTAATGACTACATTGTTATTACCTTTAAAATTATAGTATTCAACACATTTTTTATTATCTGGAATTTCCATTCCCCATAGCCCAACAATTTCAGGACGGGTATTAATGGTAAAGGTATTCGGAACTTCGATAGGTTTCGCAATACTATTTGCAGTTTGATTATTGTTTTCTGTTGCCATTAGCCAAGATGAGCTCATGAGCAAGACAAGGCTAAGACAGGTTTTTTTCATATTCACAGGCTTCGTTTCAATCCTAATAATTAATTTTAACTTATCATATTTTTCGGGATCATATTCTGCTCTGCATCAGTTTAAATACCGAAATAAAACAAATTTTTATCATTATAGTTTAAAAACATGGATTTCCTTTTTTAATTTTTTTGTATATATTTCGTATACAAACGTATATTGATAACGTAAGTAAAAACAGATTATTCCAAGAATAAAGTTGTACTTTTGGGTAAAAAGCATTTCCCAAACAAAGTGATATTTCACAAATAAAAATTAGATACAGGACTTAGATTTGCGAATACCTCGAATCACAGACCAGAACTTGAATCCTGAAACATATGCCTACTTGGTCATTCTTTTCATTATTTTAGTGACTTGTTTGATTGGCATTATGACTAGAACACAGGATTACTTAGCCATACTCTGGCCTTCCAATGCTGCCTTACTGGCCATGTTTTTACGCTTCCCCCATTTAAACAATATGGGCGGGTGGCTAGGTGCTTTCTGTGCGTTCATGTTTGCTGATCTGGCGACAGGTAATAATCTTTTACAGAGTCTGTTTCTAACGCTTGCTAACCTGATCAGTACGATTGTATCGCTATTTTTTATCCGATATTTCCAGATCAATTATAAGTACTACAATACTGGCTTCACTTTCGTGCATATGTTCGGCATCTGTGCATTCGCAGGATGCCTGGCCAGTGCAGTGTTTGCCGTTGCGACCTTACCCAATCTTCCTCATTCCTTTATGACCAAGGAAAATTTATGGATAGATTTTGGGCTGTGGTGGACAGGCGAAATGGTAAATTACATTATTGTCCTGCCGCTTTTTTTAGCCTTTCCTAGAACCAAAGATCTCAAGTATTTATTTAAAAACCGCAGAAAGAAGCAGAACTCTTTTAGTTATCTGCTGCCAGCAGGTACGGTAATCCTGTGTATTATCCTGAGTAATATTTTTGTCGGTCCAGGTGCCCTGCTTTATCCGTTGGCAGCTTTAATCTGGGCAGCACTGACCTATCGCATCTTCACAATTGCAATTATTAATGCCTTTGTAATCATTTTGATGTATTACAGCCTGACCCAGTTCTATGCCACTACACATGATACGTTGGCAGACTCGACCATTTATATCTCGTTAAGGATCGGACTATTTATGCTGGCATTATCACCGCTGATCCTGTGTATCATCAGTCAGAACCGCAATGATCTGTTTAAACGGGTATTGTATTTGGCCAATCATGACAGTCTGACGCGTACCATGAACCGGCATTTTTTCTTTCAGAAAGGTGAATATTTACTGCAACATTCCAAGAGTGTGCAGTTTTCCCTGATTATGCTGGATATTGATCATTTCAAACGTTTAAACGATCATTTTGGCCATCATGTGGGCGATAAAGTACTGCAACACTTTGCTGAAATCATCCGTTCCAATTTACGTTCTCAGGATCTGTTTGCGCGTATTGGTGGTGAGGAATTTGTGATTTTGCTTTGGGATACCAAACCATCTAAGGCCCAGTTTATTGCCGAGCGTATTCGTGAACTGGTAGCTAAAACGCCAATGTATCAACCTGATGGATCACCGTTATCGATTACTGTGAGTCTCGGGATTACGCATCAACATGCCCCGCTTTCTCAGGATTTACAGCAACTGATCAATACCGCGGATCAGGCCTTATATCAAGCCAAACACTTGGGACGTAATCAGGTGGTGCTTGCATCCTGAACTGAAACCTTCTACAACCTTATAACAATATCAACGCTAGGGAATGCAGATGAAATTTGAAGAATACTTACAATACGATGGATTAGGACTGGCTGAACTGGTTAAAAATAAACAGGTGCATTCAAGTGAACTTTTATCAGTTGCCTTAGAACGCAGTGCAAATATTAATCCTGAAATCAATGCCATTATTATTCCCATGCATGAGCATGCCTTGCAGCGTACCCAGCAAGATCTGTCTGGTCCCTTTGCCGGTGTTCCATTTCTGGTCAAAGACCTGTTTCAGGAATATGCAGGTTATCCGACGTCTTATGGATGTCAGGGTTTAAAGCGTATCGGGTATATCGCTGAAACCAATGCCGAGATTGTTAATCGTTGGGAACAGGCAGGTATTGTGACCTTTGGCCGTACCAACACCCCTGAATTCGGAATTAAAGGCATTACCGAGCCAGATGCCTGGGGAAGCTGTAAAAATCCATGGAATTTAAGGCATAACAGCGGTGGCTCGTCAGGCGGTTCTGCTTCTGCTGTGGCAGCCGGCATTGTACCAATTGCCGGTGCAGGTGATGGTGGTGGCTCAATTCGTATTCCGGCTTCCTACTGTGGTCTGTTTGGTTTAAAACCAAGCCGTGGACGTACGCCGTGGGGACCGCAAATGAGTGAGGCAATGCACGGTGCTGCCATTCAACATGTACTCACCAAAACTGTTCGGGATAGTGCGGCAATGCTGGATGCCACCCATGGTGAAGATCGCAGTTCACTGTTTACGATTCAACGTCCGCATACACATTATCTGGAAGTGATTCAGCAACCACCAAAAAAATTAAAAATCGCATTTAATACCCGTTCCAGCATCGATACACCTGTTTCTCAAGATGCTATTAAAGCGGTAGAACAAACTGCCCGATTACTGGAATCTTTAGGTCATGAAGTCGTTGAGGATCAACCGCAGATTGATGGCATGCAACTGGCTAAAGATTTTATTACGACGTGGTTTAGCCAGTTTTCTTATATGCTGGACGAAATCCAGAAAGGCTATCCATCCAGATCAGGCGATTTTGAGCTGGATTCTCTGGCGCTAGCTGCTTTTGGTGCCAAAACGACGGCAATTGAATATATCCAAAATCTGACCAACTGGGGACAATATGTGACCCAGATGAATCATTTCTTTGATGATTATGATCTCTACCTGACACCAGCCACGGCCACTGTTGCACCCAAAAATGGCGAAGTCAAGACACCAAACTGGCAGAAGCCGATTCTTAAAGCTTTATTAAAAATGAATAAGGCACATTTATTGGCACAAGGTAAGCTGGTCGACCAGATTGTGAAAGAAAACCTAAAATGGGTGCCATTCACCCAGTTAGCCAATATTACCGGCCTTCCTGCAATGTCTGTACCGCTATACTGGAATGAAGATAACCTGCCTTTGGGCTCACAGTTTATTGCACCATTTGCCCGTGAAGATTTGCTGTTACAACTGGCCACTCAATTAGAACAGGCTCAGCCCTGGTTTAATCAATATTCCAAAATCCGCATTTAATCATTCAATCGTATCTTAAACCTGCTTTTGCAATTCGACTTTGCTGGGTAAGCCAAATACCAACAATAGGCCAAGCAAGGTCGACAGCGCAGCAGCAATAAAGATTGATGTTCCACCGACCTGATCCCAATAACGACCGGCTAGAATGCTGCCACTTGCCACGCCTAAGCCCCACATGGTGCTATAGAGTGCCTGTCCACGGCCTTGTTGTCCAGCCGAGAAGTTCTGGAAAATAACCCGCATGGCAATCATATGGAATAAGCCAAAACTCAAAGCATGAATGGTCTGGGCAAGAAACTGTGCCAGAAATGACGATGGAAATAGGCCGACAGTCAGCCATCTTAAACCAGTCATTAACAGGCATAGCATCACCAGATGCCGCCATGACCAGCGTGTCAGAAAAAATGTGGCATAGGCGAACATAATGATTTCAGCAATAACCCCAACCGACCAAAACAATCCGATCTGACTGGTACTGAATCCATTCTGGCTGAGATAGTTACTATAAAAACTATAAAACGGCGCATGTGAAAACAGCATGATCAGTTCAATCAGGAAAAAACTGTATACCACTGGCCGCTTGAAGATCGGCCATAAGGCTTCGAGTTTTTTCTGAGCTGTGGGTGCTGCTGAGGGTTCTTTGATGGTAAATGACCAGAGGAAAGCTAGAAATGAAATACAGAGCAATAAGACTGGTAGCATACTGATGCTGACAATCTCAAAAATTGCTCCTAAACCAAATACACCAATAATAAATCCAATAGATCCCCACTTACGGACTTTACCATAGAGCTCTGCCCTTTTTTCACCTAACCAGAATAAAGTCACACCTTCAAACTGAGCCAAAATTGCATTTTGAAAGAAACTGAAAATCAGCATGAGCAAAGCGACTGACTGGAAGCTATTTGGAATGATAAATATCATGAACCAGATACAAGCTTCCATCCAGGTAGCTATACGCACCAGCAACATGCGTTTCCCGGATTTGTCTGCAATCCACCCCCAAATAAATGGCGCAAAAAATCGGGTGACAATCGCAATCGAAGATAAAACCCCAATTTCTTGATAATTAAAGCCTTGATCCTCTAGATACAGACTCCAGAAAGGCATGAATGCGCCCACAATCGCATAATAAAAAAAGTAGAAAAAACTGAGTCTGTAATGAATAGCTAGAGATTGCATCAAACTAGATACTCTTTCATTTCTGATAACTTAAAATAAATATAAGTTGCGCTGAGTTGCATTGAATGGGTCTCGGTTGAGTCTAGTTAATCTATAAGCTAATCATCTATAGATTCTTCAAAGCTCTTTAACTAATTTTAGAAAAGTTAGATTTTAACTTAATACATTAGCTAAATTCTTAATTTATTCTTTTAGTTCAATCATGAGCTTATCAATCGTAATCATTTGATGGTTCTAAGAATTAAAATGACTGAGGTTATGATACTTAGACAGCTCAGCACTGCAAAAATCTAAGTTTTACTTGGACTTTATCTGAAATAGATATTACTGATAAGAAAACCCCTTTTCGAAACCTAGAATAAGAAAGATTCTCATTCTTAAATTTAAATTTTCAATAAAAATGTATCAATACTGTAGTATTTACGTTAATTTTTAATTAATTTTTATGTTAATTTGATCACTCTTTAATATAGAAGAATCTACTATTCATGAAAACTTATATACTTTATGCATTATTTGGCATTTTTATTTGTATGCTTGTGGCTTTTTTAGCAGTAGCACTAATTTCACACGATATATTTTTCTTAGTAGTTGTAGGTTTACTCGCCATATCAGCATTCCTAGTGTATTTAGAAATCATAGATAAAAAGTACGATCCCTTTAATTTTAAGTAAAAGCTAAGCAATCTATTAAGATTCAAACTCCATTATATAATGGAGTTTTTTTATTTAATTTTTTCAAACGATCCCGGCATTCTCTATTACCGTCGTCACTCTCAGTCGCACCATGTAGGCAGAATAAGCAGAAGAGTAATCGGAGCATACTTTTTTCCAGTCAAAAAATAACCCGCTCAACCTGGGAAAGTTAAGCGGGTAGGCTTTAACACGTCGTTATAGTTTTTAGCTAGTTCATCATTATTCATGGAGCACCTTTAAAGTAGCACTTATATGATGCAGCAATAGTATAAGAAGCATTACTGAATCGTGGGTGCTGGTTGGCCTTGGGTTGAATTTGGTGATTTGTTAGACAGGAATTACACTACTTAATTATTTTTGTGTTCTAGTCGCTGTATAAAGTTTATCAAGCAACAAAAAAGCTCTTATTTCTATGGGCTTTAAAAACTCGCAAAGAAATCGAATAAATATTTAATGAATGTGAACCTGTCATTAATATCGGGTACGTCAAATACCCATAAAGTTTTAGTTTGTGATCTATATTTAAATCTTACTGCCGACACTTTAGTTGTCATTGACTCATCTTCACCGAGATGTTCAGGAATTAATTTAAGATTTTCTGATAGAAATCGTGATTTATTTATTAGATCTCTTGCGAAAGTCGTTATTGCAAGTTCATCCGGTTTACCAGTGCAGCGATTAAGTTAATGCGTAAACCGAATCTTTTCCGTCTATTTCGATAGCGTTCACTTAGTATTCTAAATCTTTTCAATTGACTGTTAATGTGTTCGATTACAACTCGTATTTTTCCAATCATTTTATTGTAATTTGTCTCAGCATCAAATAAGGGTAAATTCTTCTTTTTCTTTATTGGCATCAATAATTTAAAGCCATCTTGCTCTAACCCATAGTACCCTAAATCGGTCATAACATAGTCACAATGTTTGAATTTCTTAACTGTTTTTCTTGCCAATTTAATATCATGCTGACTGCCAGACGATATATCTACTCCTATGATTTGTTTGCTCTTCGGATGATAGATCACTTGGGCTTTTAACGTATGTTTCTTCTTTTTACCACTGTAGAACTTACTCTGATTTTTTTTTCGGGCGTTCTATTAAACATTCTGTCGCATCAATAATTACCCAGTTAAATTGTTCGCCTGCTGTGGTAATGCTTCGTTTTGGCAGGGTAAAACGTCTTGATTTCATTAATGCATCTTCAACCTTTTTAATAGTTCGATTCACATTACTTTCAGCGATATGGTAATTTGCCGCCAATTCCAATTGGGTGTTGTAGCTCCGTAAGTAATTGAGTGTTAATAATAATTGATCCTCTATAGCTAAAGTATGAGGACGCCCTAATTTCTTTTTAAGTGATTCTGCTTCTTTTAAAACTTCGACCATTTCACTAAAAACTGCTCGAGGTACACCAACCAAGCGCTGGAATTCAGAATCTGAAAAACGATTTAATTTCTGATATTTCATGAAATCTATATTGAGGCAGTTTTTACTTTCGCAAGAGGTCTATTGTTCTAGATTTTGTTGGAACAAAATTCTTTATAGTTTCGTCGTATACCTCATTGAGAAAACTTAGCTCTATTGCTTTATATTTATTCATAAGATGCATCAATTTATTTAAAAGGCTGTGAAGATTCTTTATAACATTTCATTTAATTGAATAAATATTATTTTTAAGAAATAAAAATGTATATACCTGTAAAAAAAACCACTTATGATGGGCTTTCGTTTTATCTTTTAAACTTATCTATTCAGAAGCTTTAAGCTCATCAGACAATTTTTCTAAACTCTTTGCTCTTTCTTGTTCGCTAGAAAGATTATATAAATGGAAACACAGAAAGAATATAAATGCCAAAAATACTCCGCCTAAAATTACAACTCTTTTGTTTTTCAAAAGATTCAACTTAATTTAAGCATGAGCCTTAGTATGAACCCTTTTGTTTAATAAACCAACAAAAAAGCCCATCTTTCGATGAGCTTCTTCATAGTAACACTTCAAACGACGGGAGTGTCACAAGATGAACTTGCTGGACTGATCCGTATAGGCAGTTACCGCCAGAACCCTAATCTATCATACCTATTGATGTAAAAATAGCCTCTTCACAGAACTAGGTGCTACCCTCTTCTTTAATTATAGGTTAATGAAAATATCACTTAGCTATTCTAGTCAAAAAAAACCCACATCATTGGGGACGATGTGGGCAGAACTCTAAATTCAAAACGTGGAGATTTTTGAACATATGGTAAAATATAATGAAAATATTGTATGCAGTCAATCACACTTTGATATTAAGTCGATGATTAACAATCATATTGACCGATAAAATAGAAATAAGTCACTTATTCAAATTTCTAGTTAATCTCAGTCTCTTTGGCCAGATCTATTACTTAGCTAAGCTATTCAAGCCAGATACCTAGTAAGAAATTAAGCCAAACTTTTCTTTAGCCAATAAAAAAGCCCACATTGCTGTGGGCTCTTCCCCTTTATCATTTTGCGCTGATTCAGGATTGTTGACGAAATGTACAACGGTCAAACAATAGCCAATTCATGACAAATATAAATATATATAGAAATTAAATATCTATCCATATATAAAAAGTCTAAATTGTGATCTTTGGAGTCAATAATTTCTAGTATGAACTTGATAAAGCTTTATTTTAGGTAACAAAAAAGCCCATCTTTCGATGAACTTCTGCAAAATAGCACCCAGCAATGAGTGTATTATCAGATCATCTGATCAATCTAATCCACATGACTGGTTGCCCGTATAAGTCTTCCTTATTACACTGATTAATCCAAAGACTTTTCAACACAATTATTTTTCTAAATTGTTGATTCCATCTCGGTGCATAATATTGATGACTATCATCCTGCTATTCACCTTGATCTCTAGTCCAAATCTTTAAGCTTTTAAACGAAATGAGTGATCTAAAAGTCAGCAAGACTTTCCTTCATCATGGAAAATAATAATACTGCGCAAACAGCAAACAAGAGCCCTATCAAAGCAAATAAAGGATCCTGATAAATAAGACCTAAAACCATGAGAGAAACAGCAAGGATGACAAGGAAAATAATGCCGCATATTTTAAAGAGATACATATCCAGAACCTAAAGCAAAAACTATACTTTCAAGAAGCAATATTTGTTCCTTTTTTAAATAATTTTTATATTTATTATCTATATAAATTGATCAACATTCTATCTATTAGTACGAAGCTAGAATATGAAATACGGATTTATTCAGTAACCATATTTCGAACAAAATTCAGAAATCGAGACATTAAAAAGCCACTCTAAAGAGTGGCTCAATGATCAAATTTTTTTATTGATATTCAATTATAACGGTCACTATTTTCAAATAAGAATTTTAATAAATATTCTTTCTTTACCCAAAATAATCTCGACATGCATTCCTCCATGAAAGGTCAAAATATTCCTGATCTACCTGCCGTCTTTCAATCAGCACAATATTTTTATTCACTACAATAAACCTCCGATGCTTCATTTCATTCGTAGATTTATCTCTGAAACTAACCTCACCACATCCTCCCTCTTGTTGATGAAATTGAACCAGGTCTGAATTCGGTAAAGCATTCCTTACCATCTCCCTAAATTTTTTTAAATCCTCATCCTGTAGGATCTTAGAGTCAGCTTCTTGCTGTGTATTTGGTTGACTACACCCCAGAAGTATTAAAGCTACAAGAGGCAAGATAATTAGTTTTTTCATAAGCTGTCCTCCTGAGAAAGAGGATCACATTATTTTTAAAGTATGGCTATTATTAAAATGAATAGTTTTGTAAACCATTCAACTTTATCAATAAATTTAATCAGGAAAATTTAGAACAGATGAAAAGGTATAATAGCTAAAAAGAGCTTGCTGTTTCTCTGAAAATATCAAAGTTCTGAATATTATATAACCCGAATCATGGATAAGAAATTCAGTTGAAAAAAAAGATGGCTAAGTTGATAAGTGAGTTACCACACAAACTATTTAACCAGCCATCCTATGTTCGAGTTTACAACTTTATTCTGTACGATTGACGATTTTTTTCAGAAAAATGAAGCCATCTATTGGCAATATTTAAAACAAGAAAATCCGAAGGTCAGGCAGAGATCAGGGGTTCTTTGTTTATCTGAAATCATTTTTATCGCGGTCTGGTATAAGAACTCTCAACTTCATCATTTCAAAGCCTTTTATGGCATGATACAGCGCTTTTATTATAAGCTTTTCAAGGCCCTCCCATCCTATCAGCGGATGGTTCATTTAATCAATCAACATCAACTCGCACTTCAAGCATTGCATATTTCTCTAACTTCTAGCGCTCAAACAGCTTGTGCCTGGGTTGATTCTACAACTTTACCCGTATGTAAGAATCAGCGTATCCAACGTCATAAATCTTTAAAAAAGATTGCCACACGAGCTAAAAGCTCAATGGGGTGGTTCTATGGATGTAAATTACATGTATTAGTAGATGCTCAGGGTCAATTTATTCAGACCCAACTGTCAAATGGCCATACTTCAGATATAAAAATTCTGCCGAAGCTAGCTCAAGGCTACATCGGTAAAATCTTTGGTGATCGTGGCTACATCAGTGAAACTTTAAAAGAAAAATTGGTAAAGCAGGATATTGAATTAATTACCTATCATCGCAAGAATATGCGACCAGTGAAGCTATCATCAGAAGATGAAATGATGCTAAGACAACGCAATAAAATAGAGACCATCTTTAGCTTACTGAAGCAACAATATAACTTGGTAAGCAGTCGCCATCGTTCCATTTCAGGTTATTTGGCTGGGATTTATGCATCCTTGTGTGCTTATCAAATCTGTCATCACAATAAGCCTCAATTTACAACGATGTAAAACTAGGCTTATCCATGATTGGGGTTTATATAAGACTTGTCAGAGATGACTCTACTGAAAGAATGGGAGACCTCACAACCTTTTCTTGCTAGTTGTGAGGCCCTTTAAAGGCATTATTCAACAGGGTTTGCTGCTTGACTGTCTACCTGTTCATTCTGAGGAGTAGGATTGTTTGAACCGTCCTTTTTGTATTTCATTTTCTTATAACAATAACCTGCAAGTACACCTGCACCAATTAACGTTAACAACTTCATCTTTCACCTCATGCTCATAAATGCAAGCCTATATAACTAACATCTATATTTGTAGCTTTCCAAAGCCATTTAGAGTGTTTTTTTAAATAAAAAGTTAAATTATGTATATCTGTATAGATTAGACCTCTTTCATAAATCATTTTTTGCTCAGTTCCAAGTTGTAGATTCCAGCGATTAAATTGAATCTCAAACCAAGCCTTTTACCTCTATTTCGATAACGCTCAGCAAGAATTTTGAAGGTTTTCAGGCTGCCAAATACATGCTCAATTCCGATTCTTCTTTTATTGATTTCTTGATTATAGATTTTCAATTCAGGATCCAATTTACAGTGTCTTTTGGCTTTTAATGGCAACAGGCTATTCGGATACAACACATAAATCCCCTGATAGCCTTTATCTG